>NZ_QVFL01000049.1:0-1453 GCF_003434225.1 Absiella sp. AM29-15 | reverse complement strand
CAAACAGTTTAAAGAAAGAAGCAGAAAAAGCGTTAAAACAGATCATAGAAGAATATGCACCAGATGCATTTAAGGTTGGTATTGCATATCATGGAAAGCATATGGATATGGCTTGGAAATAGAAAATCCAGATGAAAGCGAATAGTAATAAATTAATGTAAGTAATGTTAAATAGCACTTATTATTATTTATACGATATAAATATACATTATAATGTGATGGACAAAAAACTATGTAATGTTATAATAACGATAAAGAAAAGGCAGGGTGGTCAAATGGGATTTATAGAGGAAATCATAGAAAAGATTTTGAGCAACCATAATGAAATCATTTGTGTGAATCTTAAAGGACTAATGGATGTTGTAGCAATAGAGAAAACTTTGAATGAACGAGGAATCCTCTTTGTTATGGATATCCAATTGACTGATAAAGAGTGTAAGGCAATGATCTCTGAAAGAAAACCTGATATGTATGAAAAAGGCATTCAAGATTTATATGTAGAGGAACCTAAAATGTCATATCATACTGAAAAAACTAAGGAGAAGCATGTACCGATCGGTATAAGTGACTATCGTGAGATAAAAAAAGAAAATGCATATTGTGTAGATAAAACCAAAATGATTGAAGAATTATTACAGCTGAATGATCAGGTAACATTAATCACACGACCACGTAGATTTGGAAAAACACTAAATATGAGCATGTTGGCAGAGTTCTTTGATATCACAAAAGATAGTAGGGAATTGTTTAAAGATACCTATATCTATCAAACAAAATATGTCAAAGAAATGAATAAGTGGCCAGTGATTTTCTTAAGCTTTTTTGATTGCAAAGGTAATGAAAATATCATGATCGGCAGTTTGATTGAACATTTGGAAGATTTGTATGCAAAATATTATCCTATTTATAAAACATTTGATGAAAAAGAACTAAGAGATAAATTATGTCAAACATATGAAGAATTGAAAAAAGGAAATAATTTTAGTAATGTAGTATTCATAAAGAATTCATTGAATAGATTAATAGAATTTTTGAATAAAGAGTATCAAAAAAAAGTCATCCTTTTAATCGATGAATATGATACTCCATTTATGAGTGCATATGCAGGGAAATATTATGATCATGTAAAAGATATATTAAGAGGTTTATTGTTAAAGACACTCAAAGATAATTCCATGTTGTATAAAGGAGTTTTGACAGGTATTCAAAGAATCGCAAAAGAGAGTTTGTTTTCAGACTTGAATAATCTAGAAGTATGTACGATGCAGGAAGATAAATATGTAGATATGTTTGGCTTTACAGAAGAAGAAACACGTGCCTTATTGGAAAGTCATCATTTGAAATTGAGTGAAGAAGTAAAAAGCATGTATGATGGTTATCGTATTGGAAATAAAGAAATCTATAATCCATGGTCTATTGTAAAATACGCATCTAGTGGAAAATTAAAGCGGTA
>NZ_QVFL01000048.1:0-1546 GCF_003434225.1 Absiella sp. AM29-15 | reverse complement strand
GTTCAAGCTGGCTTTCAGCCCTGCCATGCAGCGGTATCTCAAAGAACACCAGCGGGATTTTATGCCGGAGGACACCAAAGCCGGGATGATACAGGCGTATCTTGATAAGTACACCGGGAGCATGGTCTGCTCCAAGCAGCTCTATAAGGAAGCCTTGAACCATGCCTTTGACGAGCCGAAGCAATGGGAAATCCGGGAAATCAACGAGATTATGAACCAGTGCATTTCTGGCTGGCGGTACTTCCCGAACCCAAGAATGTTTTCCGAATATGGCAGACAAAAGGGCTGGGAGCGTGAAAACCCGGCAACGGACTCCGGCAACCCGTCTGAAAAAACGATGGACGGTTTTGTGGAGGTCACAGAACAGATGGAGCTTCCGTTCTGAAAATGGCAGCCCGTTGCACCCCCTGTTGCTATCCCGTTGCCGAGCCGGTTGCCGGGGAAAATCCCGAAACTATCGGCTTTTCTCCCCTATGACAACCAAAACAACAGAAAAATAAAAGAAAAGTATAAATAGTAATCATCGCCAGATTGAGATTGTTTGCAAGGTCTTTTGAAGCCCGTTGCCGGACTTCGTTGCCGACACCCTCTGTCTGGCTATTTTCATGTATGGAGGATAACTGCCTATGGCAAAAAACAAAACAGAGATTCATGTGACTACTGTGTTTGACGGGGAGCTTGACGCAACCGATGTGTTCGTCAGCCTGATTTCCCAGAAATATGGAAAGACAAATACGAAAGAATATCTTGCTAAAAGGAAAGATATGAGCTATAATGAAGATGAGGTTCAAAAGAGCCAGATACCGTCTGGATTGTGTGGGTAAATGGCTATGATGAACGAAATGGAATACAGAACAATCGGTTCGGCACTTGCCGGGGGCTATCGTGCGGCGGTCTATTGCAGGCTGTCAAAGGACGATGACCTGCAAGGCGAAAGTGCCAGTATCGCAAACCAGCGTGATATGCTGGAAAAATACTGCGAAAAGCAGGGATGGGAGGTTGTGGCAGTCTATCAGGACGATGGTTTCACAGGTCTTAATATGGAGCGTCCTGATTTACAGAGAATGTTGAGAGCCATTGAGCGCAGGCAAATCAACCTTGTCATCACGAAAGACCTCAGCCGACTGGGGCGGAACTATCTGCAAACCGGGCATTTGATTGAGGACTTTTTCCCAAGAAACGGTGTCCGCTATATCGCCATGAATGACGGTATCGACACCCTGCGGGATAACAACGATATTGCCCCGTTCAAGAATATCCTGAACGAGATGTACAGCAAGGATATTTCCAAGAAAGTCCATTCCTCTTATCTTCTGAAAGCGCAGAAAGGACAGTTTACCGGGTGTCTTGCCCCGTTTGGGTATCGGAAAGACCCGGAGGACAAAAACCATCTGCTCATTGACGAGGAAACCGCCCCGATTGTGCGGCTGATTTTCGGATATGCCCTGAACGGTCATGGTCCGAACTATATCCGCAGACGGCTGGAGGAAGAAAAAATCCCCTGCCCCACATGGTGGAACCGGGAACGGGGGCTTCGCAATACCCG
>NZ_QVFL01000047.1:0-1722 GCF_003434225.1 Absiella sp. AM29-15 | reverse complement strand
TTTTTTTGCGTTTTTTCTGATATATAGATAGATTTATGGCATTATGAAAACAACATTTTGATTCTTGATAAAAATTAGACTAATACGTGCTTTTATAAGACATTGAAGAAGGCGTTGTTGTTCGCTTTCGTTCATAGGCACGTCCTTTTTTAATCCATACTAAATTGCCTGCTATATTATCCTTTATTACTGATAATGCATAATCATTTGTATCTTCATCCATGCTGATTAATGCCCTTATAAATAACTTCTTCATAATTCCTATTGCTTTATTGAAATTTCGCTTTAGTATGTATTCTCCCTCCTGTTTCTGTTCTATCGCTACTTGATCATTCGCATACAAGATTTCTAATGATATGATATTATATAGCCAGATATCTGCGTATATATCCTGATAAATAAGTGTTGATTTGTATCCACTGAAATTCTCCAGTTTCATCCTGTTTTTTAATCTGTTATAAGATGTTTCAATCGTCCAACGTAAATGATATAGTTCTTTTAAATCATCCTTACTATATTCATCTTCTGGTAAGTTTGACATTAGTAATTCAACGATATCTTGGTCGTCTTTGTCCTGTCCTATAATCAATTTAGTGAATCGTAGGGTATACGTGGTATTCATCAGATGCTGTCGAAACTGAATGTCATCTCGATATTGATTCGTACTTTCTCTATCAAAGGTAATGTGTATGACCTTGTCTTCTCCCGCCTTTATTTGATTTGTATATGCTTTCAAAAAACTACTAGGTAATCTGAATACGAAATATTGCTTACTGTTTATCAGTTGATCTACAAGTCTCATAGATGGATATCCTCTATCCAAGGTGAAAATGGCACTATCAATGAAGTTTTCGCAGTATGTTGTGATATGCTTCGAAGCGAAATACTTCTCACTTGATGAACATGGACCAAACTTTACATCAAGAAACGTATCGTTCAAACAATCATGAAGGGTAGATAAAAGACCACTAACAGGTTTGGAATCAAAATCTTTGGATGTAGGCTTCGCATTTATACGACCGAAGATGGCTTCATTCTCTTTTGTATTAGGTAGGATGATCTTGGAACCATCAACGGATAGTACTAGATGGTTTTTCCATTTTTTCATTTCATCGGCATTGTTGTCATAAAAATTGGCAATAAACTCATTGCTCATGACACGCAATGCCTCAGGATTGAATTTTTTTCTGGCAAGGTAAAAGCCAGTTTCTGTTATTGTTTGTTTTTTATTGAGGTCATCGTAAAAGTTCATAATATCACTCCATTGTGAGCACCCTTTTCGATCAAACATTTGATAAATAATATCAAGAACAGATAGTTTCCGTAATCTGGTGAAAGAATCAGGATTATCGCCTTTAATAAGTTCTAAAAAATGCAGGGATGCATCGGGTAGATAATCATGTACGGCATGAATAGCACTATCTACCATATAAGTTACCTCCATTATAACCTAAAACCAGGCTTAGCGAATAGTAAATAAAGAATAGAAACAAA
Source organism: Absiella sp. AM29-15 (assembly GCF_003434225.1). Taxonomy (NCBI): domain Bacteria; kingdom Bacillati; phylum Bacillota; class Erysipelotrichia; order Erysipelotrichales; family Erysipelotrichaceae; genus Amedibacterium; species Absiella sp. AM29-15. The sequence continues at coordinate 228 of NZ_QVFL01000047.1, read as the reverse complement.
GAAAAAAAGAATATACATGAGAGTGAAACATGAATCGTATTCAAATGAAAAGTGTCAAATGAATTCTGTTTATAAATGAATAACATAAATGAAGTCCTCCTTTGTGTGCATTCACTTATAAACAAAGCCGCGTAAGCGGCCAAATTTTGATTCTTTTGTCAATAGTGAAAAATAAAAAGTGGTACCTAGTGGGAAATTCACTAGATATCACTTTTCATTGTTGTCAAT
>NZ_QVFL01000046.1:1581-2067 GCF_003434225.1 Absiella sp. AM29-15 | reverse complement strand
TAAACTGTACCCTGTAAAACGGACACTAGAAAAAAACCAATTGCTAGTACCTCGTTTTATGGGGTCTTTTTTTGATATACTATAATCAAGCTAAATGAAAGGAGTGAAACAATGGGTAAAAATTATTTTACAGCTGAACAAATTGAAAAACTAAGACATAATCCATATGTAAAAAATATTAGTGAGAAGTCCATTACTTATACAGAAGAATTCCGTGAACAGTTTTACATAAGATATCAAAGTGATCCATATCCTTCTAAAATTTTATTAGAGATGGGGCTAGATCCTGTCATATTAGGACCATCAAGAGTTCACAACATTACTAAACGAGTAAAGAATCAAGCGTCCAGATCAGCAGGATTCAAGGACACTCGTGAAGATTCATCAGGAAGACCCCGCCATAAAGAAAGGACACAAGATGAAGAAATTGCTTATCTAAAGCATTTAGTGGAATATCAAAATCAACAGATCAACGCACTAAAAAAA
>NZ_QVFL01000046.1:0-1571 GCF_003434225.1 Absiella sp. AM29-15 | reverse complement strand
GAATATCAAAATCAACAGATCAACGCACTAAAAAAAATAAATTTCATCGACAAGAAGGCGGAATGGAAACGACTCAAGAAAAATATAGATGTATCAAAGAAATAACAGAGAATGATAATAATCTCTTGAATATCACTTGGTTATGCGAAATAGCAGGTGTTTCAAGATCTGGGTATTATAGCTGGTTCAACAATAAAAATTCCAATATGAAACGTGAGAAACAAGATCAAGAAGATTTTGATTTGATATTAGAGGCTTATATGTATCGTGGGTACAATAAAGGAGCTAGATCTATTTATATGCGTCTACTACATAAAGGAATCGTCATGAATCTAAAGAAAATCCGGCGTTTAATGAAGAAATATGGTCTTAAATGTCCCATCCGAACAGCGAATCCTTATAGAAGGATGGTGAAAGCACTCAAGACCGATAGTATCGCAAAAAACGAGGTGAACAGGAATTTTCGACAAGAACCAAGGAAAGTAATTCTTACAGATATCACATATCTCTTCTATGGAACTGGTAAAAAAGCTTATCTATCGTGTATGAAAGATGGATATACAAAACAGATATTAGCATATGTAGTAAGCGGATCATTAGAAATAGATTTCGTACTTGAAACAGTCAAGCAGCTGATATCCAGGCATGGCAAAGAAATCAGTATGGTTAAAACAGAAGTATATTTGCATAGTGATCAAGGTTGTCACTATACAAGTATACAATTTAGGCAATTACTTAAAGATAAAAATTTAAGACAATCAATGTCAAGAAAAGGGAATTGCTGGGATAATGCACCACAAGAAAGTTTTTTTGGACATATGAAAGATGAAATAGATATAAGGAACTGTAATACTCTTGAAGAACTAAAAGCCATTATAGACGATTATATGGATTATTATAATAATGAACGCTATCAATGGGAACTTGCGAAATTATCACCAAATGAATATTATGAATACTGCGTGAATGGTATATATCCATTAAGTAAATATGGCACAGAAGCTTAAAAAGCATCTGTGCCATATTGTTTTCTAGAATAAACATAATCATTCAATCTTTCCTTCTTAAAATCATCAAATGATAAATCAGAAGGGAATAAATCATATTCAAATTGAATCAATTGTCTTGAAAGACTTTCACATTCGCATTCAAGCCAAAATGTATATTCTCTTGTAGTTATAAAATTTTTACCATCAAAACAATCTTGTTTATCTTTATTGAATAAACCACTAAGATCATTGATCACATGAACAAGCAGATCAACTAAGATAGGATTTTCAATAACAGAAGCTAACTGTTCACCATTCCAAAAATCATCATTAAACTTAGATAGTTCAACGCTGATAGAAAGTTGTGGTATGGATAGCCAATTAAAATGATTTCCTTTACCCACAAAACCTATTAGTTTATATCCATCACTAACAAGCAAAAACTCTTTCACTTCTACATTACCAATTGATTTTAATTCATAATCATACATATCCTTTACCTCCATAGCTAAAGGATAGTATATTTATTTTAAGATTTACACTGGTTTTTTTTTAATTGTCCTTGACAAAGGGTACACTTTA
>NZ_QVFL01000045.1:0-2166 GCF_003434225.1 Absiella sp. AM29-15 | reverse complement strand
ATTTTGCAATCCATGACCCCCATCCGCCGGGACACAATCCCCACGCCCATGTCCTGCTGACTATGAGAGCAATGGACGAGCATGGAAAATGGCTTCCCAAGAGCCGCAAAGTTTATGACCTTGACGAGAACGGGGAACGGATAAAGCTGCCATCCGGCAGGTGGAAAAGCCACAAGGAGGATACGGTTGACTGGAACGACCAGAAGTATTGTGAAATCTGGCGGCATGAATGGGAGGTTATCCAGAACCGCTATCTGGAAGCTAATAACCGCCCGGAGCGAGTGGACTTGCGTTCTTATGCCAGACAGGGGCTTGATATTATCCCTACTGTCCATGAGGGAGCTGCTGTCCGGCAGATGGAAAAGCGGGGTATCCAGACGAACATCGGCAACCTGAACCGGGAAATCAGAGCTGCCAACCGCCTGATGAAGTCTATCCGTCAGCTCATCCAAAACCTCAAAGGCTGGATTACCGAGCTGGGCGAAAAACGGAAAGAGCTGCTTGCACAAAAAGCGGCGGAGGAAGCGACACTTCTTCCCAATCTGCTGATGAAGTATATGGAGATACGAAAGGAAGAACGGAAGGACTGGACAAGGGCTGGACAGAACCGGGGGACTTCACAGGACTTAAAGGCAGTCAGCGAAGCCCTATCCTATCTCCGGCAAAAGGGGCTTTCCACTGTGGAGGACTTAGAAGCATTTCTGGAATCTTCCGGGAAATCAGCCGCAGATTACCGCAATCAGATGAAGCCAAAGGAAGCCCGCAGCAAAGTGATTGACGGGATTCTTGCCAGCCGGACAGACTGCAAAGAATGTAAGGCTGTCTATGAGAAATACCAGAAGATATTTTTCAAGAAAACAAAGGAGAAATTCAAACAGGAACACCCGGAGGTTGCCCGGTATGAGAAAGCCACCGCCTACCTTGCCAAACACCCGGACGATAAGGATAGTACCCAAAAGGAGCTGCAAGAGGAGCAGGAAACCCTTCTCAGCGAAATCGCAGAGCTGAAAGTACCGCTGACCGAGGTACAGGAGGATTTGAAGAAGCTGCGGGACATCCGCTACTGGGTACGGAAAGCCACACCCGGCACAGAGGAAAGTAAAGAGCCGCCTAAGAAGCAGCCCATCAAGGAAGTCTTGCAGGATAAGGCAGACGAGAAAAAGGCTCAAAGAACCGCCCCGGCACAGGCGAAACACAGACAACAGGATATGGAACTTTAACAGGCACTTGCCATTTTCAATCAGAGAATGTCAGGTGCTTTTCTTTTTTCAAGGAGGGATAGATTTGAATGTATTTGAAGCTGTGAAGCAGTCTGTCACAACAAGACAGGCAGCGGAGCATTATGGAATCCATGTAGGTCGGAACGGGATGGCTTGCTGCCCGTTCCATAACGATAAAACCCCAAGCATGAAGTTGGATCGGCGTTACCACTGCTTCGGCTGCGGTGCGGATGGGGATGTGATTGATTTTACCGCCGCCCTGTATGGGCTGGGAAAGAAAGAAGCCGCCGTACAGCTGGCACAGGACTTCGGGCTTTCCTATGAGGACTGGAAACCGCCGGGAAAGGCAAAAAAGCCCAAGCCCCGGCAGAAATCCCCGGAGGAACAGTTTCAGGAAGCAAAAAACCGCTGCTTCCGTATTCTTACCGATTATCTTCACTTGCTTATGGCATGGAGAACGGACTACGCCCCGCACTCCCCGGAGGAAGCCTTACAGAAGCAAGACCAAGTGGAATATCTGCTGGATGTGCTGCTGTTCGGGGAGACAGAGGAAAAAGCGGCTTTGATTACGGACTACGGAAAGGATGTGATACAGCTTGAACAGCGAATGGCAGAGCTTGCAGCCGCAGACGCAGCAAGAACTAAAAAACACCATGAACGCCATGCAGCCGCCCCAGAGCATTGAGGAAATCAAGGCGGGGCTGGAAACCACCGAGAAAGGCGGTGTCCGCCAGAGCATACGGAACTGCCTGACCGTATTCCAGCGTGACCCTCTGCTTTCCGGGGCTATCGCATACAACATCCTGACCGACCGCAAGGACATCATAAAGCCCATTGGTTTTCACAGAGAAGGCACCGCCCTGAACGATACGGACATGAAGTATCTGCTTCTTTATCTGGAAGAAACCTATGGGCTTACCAATGAGAAAAAGATTGATAATGCCAT
>NZ_QVFL01000044.1:0-2317 GCF_003434225.1 Absiella sp. AM29-15 | reverse complement strand
GTGCGACAAGAAGTCGCATAGTAAATTGCTGGTTGTCAGCTACCCTATCCATTTGGGGTAATCCTACCGTGACATGCGTAAGTGGTAACGCTTGGGTGTGAAGCTCACGGGATAAACACTGGGAAATCTGCTAGCCTAAAGCGGACGTACTGTGGGATAAGAATGTTATGGAGAACGTAAAGTGAACTATTGCAGGGTCGTTACAGGGAATAAGTGAAATCAGGCTGATACACTTACACCAAAAGGTGCGGAGGTTGGTTGCTGTGTCTTTCGTGTACGTAGCAACAAATGGACATCAGACCTCTCGGCTCAAGGATAGCTCCTAACACATTCACAATTATTTACTATGTGGAACTTGGTAAGCCCTATATGCTCCTTGCTTAGCAAGGTATCGACCCCGTAAGGGGAAGAAACGGTATAGAGGGTAAAGGAAAGGGAGAGAAAGCGAATGGCACTGCTGTAATGGCGGTGCATAGGGGTTCAAGATTTGCCCTAACCCGAAAGGGTGCAGACTTCTCTTATGGTATTTCATAGCAAAGAAAGGAAGGTAAACCTATGAATGATAATAATTCAATGACAGTGAAAACTGAGAGATTATCAAACACACAACAGTTAGAACAACAATGGACGACCATTGATTGGAAGAAAGCTGAACTAGAAGTTAATAGGCTACAATCTAGAATTGCTAAGGCAACTCAAGAAAAGAAATGGAACTTAGTTAAAAGACTTCAATATCTTTTAACACACTCGTATTATGCCAAAGTGTTAGCTGTTAAAAAAGTAACAACTAACAAAGGAAAGAATACAGCAGGAGTAGATGGAGAAAAGTGGAGTACACCAGCCTCTAAAATGAAAGCTGTATTATCGTTGAGTGATAAACACTACAAAGCAAAACCACTAAAAAGAGTTTATATTGACAAGAAAAATAAAAAGGCAAAAAGACCTTTAAGTATTCCGTGTATGTATGACAGAGCTATGCAAGCATTATATGCAATGGGTCTTGACCCAATAGCAGAAACAACCGCTGATAGGAAATCATTTGGTTTTCGTAAGGGGCGCTCTGCTCATGATGCGTGTGAATACATTTTCCAAATTTATTCAAGAAGATATAGTCCTGAATGGGTTTTAGAAGGAGATATTAAAGGGTGTTTTGATAACATTAGCCATGAATGGCTGTTAGAAAATATACCAATGGATAAATCAATCTTAAAACAATTTCTAAAAGCTGGTTTTGTATTCAAAGGTGACCTTTTTCCTACAGAGGACGGAGCACCACAAGGCGGAGTCATTTCACCAATATTAGCAAACATGACACTAGATGGTATGCAAAGAGCATTAGCCGAATACTTTGATGTAAATAGCAAAGGAAAAGTGAATGCAGAAACACACAGACACAATAAGGTAAATCTCATACGCTATGCCGATGACTTTATTGTATCTGCAAATACCAAAGAAAAGGCAGAAGAGGCTAAAGTGGTTATACAATCATTTCTAAAAGAGAGAGGACTAAAACTGTCAGAAGAAAAGACAGTGATAACACACATTGATGAAGGCTTTGATATGTTAGGATGGACATTTAGAAAATTCAACGGAAAGTTGATTATCAAACCATCTAAAACATCGATAAAAGCATTTGTAGCAAGTTTGTCAGAAACCATACTCAAACGTGGTAAGGCTTGGAAACAGGAAGTTCTTATTGAAAAGCTAAATCAACAAATTAGAGGATGGACGAATTACCATCAAAGTGTATGTGCAAGTGAAGCGTTTGCCTATATTGATTACATTCTTTACGAATTATTATGGAGATGGGCAAAGCGTAGACATCCACATAAAGGACGATGGTGGGTATCAACGAATTACTGGCATAGACGAGGCAGTCGCAATTGGGTGTTCTCTACCGAGAATAAAGAACTACTTCGGGTTGACCATATTCCAATTGTAAGGCACGTCAAAGTACAAACTACAGTGAATCCATACCTTGATATTGAATATTTTCAAGACAGAAAATTCAAACAAGGTATGAGAAGACTATCAGGACGATTTAAGTTGATTTGGAAAAATCAAAACGGGTGCTGTTATCACTGTGGAATGCCATTAGAAATTACAGAAGATAGAGAAATCTATTTTAAAGTACCTAAAACAAATGGTGGAAAGGACGAAGTTCCAAATATGGCATATGTCCATAAAAGCTGTCAACAGCTTTATATTGAGAGCCGCTCGAAAGAGTGATGAAATGCTTGAGCCGTATGATGGGAAACTATCACGTACGGTTCTTAGACGAGAAAGCGGGAGTAATCTCGCTGACTTAGTCGACTAT
>NZ_QVFL01000043.1:0-2355 GCF_003434225.1 Absiella sp. AM29-15 | reverse complement strand
AAAAAATTAAAGGAGAACATGAATGATGAATAACACACGCCCGTCATTTTACCTTATTTCGTCGGCTGTGGACGGCAACGTAAATGCGATTGAAAAGATACTGGCATTGTATGACCCGTACATATCAAAATGTTGTTTGCGTCCGTTCTACGACAGATATGGTAATGTCTGCATAGTCGTAGACATGGAATTAAAAGGACGTATCAGAGAAGCACTTATCAAAATGATTTTGGACTTTGATATTCCTTTAGAAACCGAAGAATAACTAGCAGTAACCGCAGAGCATGATTTGTTCAATCCCCTCTTTCCTGCTCTGCCCTTGCTTTTACATGAAAGCAACACGCTTTCGCCACAGTTCTTTGACAACTGAATAAAGCAGACAGATACGTTTGTGAGATAGCGAGCCACGGGGACTGTACGCCACGACCTTTTCAAAAGAAAGCGAGCGACCCACGCAGTGATCCGAGAGCGACTGTTGGAAAAGTCGTTTTGCCACGACCTATTCTCACAGAATAATGATACGTCCGCATGGTGCGGTTCTGCCCACAAGAATGGGAATAGTTGAGATACTAACGGAGCTTTCCAAAGCCGTCTGCCTGCTTATGTAACTTATAAAATAGACACACAGTAAAGGGGGTGTTACATTATGTTAAATACTGATGTGTTAAATGATGTGATGTTCCAGCGAGGTAAGGTGTTGGAATATGAATAAAACGAAGATAAGAGCAACGGAACAGCCGATTGCTGTTGATATAGAGGGACTGTCTGCTATGTTATCTTGTGGTCGTGCTACTGCAAGAAAGATTGGCGAGCAGGCAGGAGCAAAAATTGTGATAGGTCGCAGGGTTCTTTATTCCATAGAAAAAGTCAAGAAATACTTGTTATATTTGGAAGAATAGAGCAATTTTCTATTTATGTTCTCTGGCGTGTGTAGTATAATAAGAAAGGACAAAGCACGCTGTGAGAACAAGAAAAGAGGCTTTTTCAGAAAGGAATGGTTCTCATGGCAATTAGTAGAAAAGACCCAAAAGGAAGAAAATTAAGAGAGGGCGAAAACTGGCGTAATGATGGAAGATACAGTTATCGTTATACAGATGTAAGAACAGGCAAGAGATTGACAGTCTATGCACAAGATTTACCAGAGCTTCGAGAAAAAGAGAAGCAGATTGCAAAAGATATGGAAGATAATATATTGACAGACGGAGCAATCAAAAAAATGACGCTTAACACGTTGTTTGAGCGTTATATGGCAACTCGTGAGCTGGCTGATACTACAAGAGTTAGTTATGTTCGTGCTTGGGAAAACAGAGTAAAAGACGAGATTGGAAATATTAAAGTTGTTCAGCTTTTACCCTCACATATTAAAGCGTATTATGCGAAACTTTCCAAAGCTGGATATGCTTATTCTACAATCAAGTATATTCACAACCTGCTTTATCCTGCATTAGAAATGGCTGTTGATGATGATATTATCCGAAAGAACCCTGCAAAAAGTTCCATTAGTGATTATGGAAAACCAGCAGAGGAAAAAGAAGCCTTAACAGTTTCTCAACAAGAAAAGTTTATGGAGTTTGTAAAACAGAGCAATGTCTATAACACATATTATCCCATGTTTACCATAATGATTGGTACGGGGTTAAGGTGTGGGGAGTTGATTGGTCTTACATGGAAAGATATAAACATCAAGGCGAAAACGGTTAATGTAGACCACCAGCTCATATATAAGAATTTAGGCGACGGTTGCAAGTTCCATATATCAACACCAAAAACGGAGTCGGGTATTCGTATTATACCTATGACACAAGAAGTTGCAAAAGCCTTTGAGGAACAAAGGAAAATCAATTTCATGCTTGCAAAGGATAAGAGCATTGAGGTGGACGGGTATTCGGGGTTTGTCTTTACAGCGAAATCGGGCAGACCGCTTATGCCGAATGGCGTAAATAGTGTTTTATATAACATTGTAGACGCATATAACAAAACCGAAGTAGAGAGAGCAAAAAAAGAGCATAGGAAAGCAGAGCTGTTACCAAAGTTTTCAGCTCATGTAATGCGTCACACAGCTTGTACCAGAATGGCAGAGTGCCGTATGGACGTAAAAGTTCTTCAATATATTATGGGACACGCTCATATAGATGTAACAATGGAAGTGTACAATCATATTGGAGAGCTGACAAGGATTGAAAATGAGATTGCAAGACTAGATAGTATGGTGTTAAATGCTTGACACCATAAAAAGAAAAATTGGTGTCAAATTGGTGTCAAAACAGAAAAAATCACAATTTCAAAAGAAATAAGATACTGCAAACCATTGATTTTAAAGGGTTTGCAAAAAAATAACAAAAATATTAGCACTCA
>NZ_QVFL01000042.1:0-2555 GCF_003434225.1 Absiella sp. AM29-15 | reverse complement strand
TAAATGGAAATACATATTTATTTACAGATAAAGGTATTATAACAACAGGTTGGCATAGCAGTGATTCTAATCTTTATTATTTCAACAAGGATGGGCATATGTGTAAAGGGAGTAAAACTATAGATCAAAGAAAATATTATTTTAATACCTCTAATGGTGAACTCATGAGTATGACTGCTCCAATACCTTATTATATGCAAACAGATTCTCGTTGGGCTAATAAAAAATATGGATCTGGTACAATGGCGAGCACTGGATGTGCGCAAACTTGTGCAGCTATGGCTTTCTCATTTTTGAAAAATCAAACTATTTTACCTCCTGATGTAGCATCATGGGGTTATAAAAATGGGTATTATAATGGAAAAGTGACAGGCACTATAGGTTCATTTTGGCCTGCTATCTCTAAACATTACGGGATTGCTTGTCAAGGTAACTTGACTGTTGATCAGGCAATAGATGCTTTAAGACATGGAAAACTTGTGGTTGCTGGAATGAATCCACCAAATTTCACATTTGAAGGGACAACACATGAAATTATTATTTATGGAATAGATGAAAATAATATGGTTAGCGTCTATGATCCATATTTCAAAAGTCATAATAAAAAATATTCAATAAAGCAAATATTTAAAGAAAAATCAACAGATAAAGGGGATTGTACATCTGGTGGACCAATTTTTGCTTTAGGTTAAGATAAATTCAAGAGGTGATACAAAACTTGTATCACCTTTCTTAACAAAGTGTAAGAAAAATTTGTAGCATTATAAATTTAAAAAGGATATAATGAATGTGTTGTTTTGAAAAGGAGTGTTTAATTAATGGCGAAAAAAAAGACAATAAATAATAAACCTATTTGGAAAAATGCTGGATTTTATTTTGTTATAATTTATGCATTATTAACAATTGCGTTTGTTGCACAGATGTTCATTTCGAACATAGTTCCTATAAAATATGCTATTCCTGTTTTAATTGTATTAATTCTTTTATTTATGGGAATGTATTATTTACAACTGGGAAAACGAGTGAATAAAGTCAATAAGATATTAGGTAAAATTTTGATTGTTATTTTATCAATAATTTTAGGTGTTGGCAACTGGTATGTATTTAAAACTACAAATGCTTTTGGACGTATGACTGGAAATAATACTCAAACCGACGTAGTATCAGTTGTTGTCATGAAAGAAAGTAATGCAAAAGATATAAAAGATTTAAAAGGTAAGAAACTAGGTGTCATTAAAACAGGAGATAATGAAATAATGACCAAAGCCTTAGCAGATGTAAAGAAGGACCTTGGTGAGGATATTACTACTGTGGATTATAAATCATATAAGGATTATGGTGATGATCTATATGATGGAAAAGTTGATGCTATTTTAGTCAATGAAGGTAGTAGAGGATTGTTTGAAGATAATCATGCTAATTTTGATTCAGAGACAAGAAAAATAAAAGAATATACTTATGAAAAAGAAGTAAAAGATATTAGCAAGGATGTAAACGTTACAAAGGAACCGTTTAGTGTGTATATCACTGGTATTGATACTTTTGGAACAATTTCTACTGTATCACGCTCTGATGTAAACATGATTGTTACAGTAAATCCTAAAACACATCAGATTTTATTAACAAGTATTCCTCGTGATTACTATGTTCCTCAGCCTTGTCAAGGGGGACAAACAGATAAACTGACTCACTCTGGTTTATGGGGAGCGGAATGTACTGTTGAAACTGTTGAAAATTACTTTGATGCTGAAATCAACTATTTTGCTAGAGTTAATTTCTCTAGTGTGATTAGTATAGTAGATGCATTGGGAGGTATTACTGTTGAAAATCCTGTGGCATTTACTGCAAGTGATGGAACATATTCTTATCCAGCAGGAAATGTAGATATGGATGGGGCAATGGCACTTCGTTTTGCTCGTGAACGTTATAATTTAGCAGACGGGGATAGAGATCGTGGACGTAATCAGATGCGTGTTATTACGGCAATGATAAATAAAATGATATCACCAACTATTATCACAAATTATTCAAGTATCATGGATGCAATTGGTGGAAGCTTCCAGACAAATATGACTTCAAATGAAATGTCATCCTTAGTAAAAATGCAAATCAATGATATGTCAGGATGGGATATTAAGCAGATTAGTGTTAGTGGTCGTGGAAATGGCAGTGCATGGTCTCCAGCAAATGGATTTAATGCTTGGGTTATGGAACCAGATAGAGCAACAGTAGATAATGCTACTAGTTTGATTAAGAAAATTGTAAGTGGTGAAATGATTACAGATGCTGATGTACAGCATCAAAATGATTTAGTTTCAAATGCAGGATAATGATTTAGAGTGATATTTTAGAAATCCGTTATTACGTCTACAAGATGTTTTTATCAAGATAAATAGAAAGATGATAAAAAACATGATTTACATAGTTTTTAAAATATAACGTAATGTAAAAAAAGAACAGCGAATTGTTTGCTGTTCTTTTTAATACCATATAATGATAAGAATGTCAAGCAAAAATGAAAATGTCTTAAAAATAATTAAACATTAGCACCGGAT
>NZ_QVFL01000041.1:0-2594 GCF_003434225.1 Absiella sp. AM29-15 | reverse complement strand
CGCCATCATCTTATATGTCGCAGATCATCTGGCAAAACGCTATCGTATCAAAAAGTTTAAAAAAGATTTAATCTTTCCATGTTTTCTGGTAGCACTAGGCTTTGGATTAATTCTTCTTCAGCCCGATTTTGGCAGTGGAATCGTTATGGTTTGTTCTATTGTTGTTATGGTACTGGCCGCAGATTCACCAATCTCTTATTTTGTGAGAGTAGGAATGCTGGGGATTGCGGGATTGGGTGGTTTAATATTATCTGCCCCTTATCGACTTTTCTCCGCCTTCATTTACAACTGATATTAATGATTCTGCATACTGTTATCAAAGCCAACACCTAAGATACCTCCAGGACTTATCACAAATAAAGATTGTATGATTTGAAATCCTACACCTAATGGATCTTTCCATGGATCCAGAAAAGATGTGATACGGGCTATATTTACATTATTGAATGGCGGTTGATGAAGATGATAATGAAAAGTATCCAGTTAATTTGTATCCAAGGGTTGGAGAAGTTCCCAAGTTCTTCAGTAATGATGATTGGGAAATTATTTTTTTAAAAGAACGATTTAAAGTAAGACCGGAAAAAGGACATTTTGGAAATTCTGAATTACATTATCATAAATATGGATATGTTCATGCAAGAAAATGTTCAAGGGCAAAACGATCATGTAACACTGAATATAAATATCATTACAATATATCCATTGGGAAAAAATAAATTACATATGCTTATTAGCAAAGAAAGGTGGTATGAATATTTATAAAGGGTTGTTCGCACTATTGTTGACAACCTAATTTTTATTCAGATATAAAAAACAAAAAATTATTAAGTTGTTACCGTTTGAAAACAAGTGCTTTATAGTGATAAAAATGATATAATAAGCAAAGAAAGGATGATGTGGAATGGGTATTTACTTAAATCCGAATAATGATCAATACCAAGAATTGGTTAATTCGACTTTGATGGTGGATAAATCTCTATTGATTGAAAAAATAAATTGTAGAATAAAAACAAAGCAAAAATTCGTTTGTGTGTCTAGACCGAGAAGATTCGGTAAAAGTACGGATGCCAATATGTTAGTTGCCTATTATTCAAAAGGGTGTGATTCTCATAAACTGTTTGATTCTTTGAAAGTTGTGTCAACGAACAACTATGAAAAGCATCTGAATCAGCACAATGTCATTCATTTGAATATGCAGGAATTCTTGAGTGATTCAACTTCCATATCAGATATGCTAGACATTCTAAATCAAGAAGTTATTTATGAGCTATCCAAAGAGTATGATGTACATGTAATTACACCAAATATAAAAAATTATCTAAAGCGAATCTACAGCGATTATAATCAGTCATTTATCTTTGTTATTGATGAATGGGATTGTATTTTCAGAGAATTTAAACGTGATAAAAAAGAACAAGAGCGTTATCTCGACTATCTAAGAAACTTATTAAAGGACCAACCCTATGTAGAACTGGCTTATATGACTGGAATTTTGCCTATTAAAAAATATGGTACACATAGTGCATTGAATATGTTCGATGAAATATCCATGCTTCAGCCTGAATCTTATTCTAAATTTATGGGATTTACAGAGGAAGAAGTCCGTGCACTATGTGAGAAATATCATGTTGATTTCTCTACAATGCAATACTGGTACAACGGATATCATTTAGAAGAAAATGTATCAATCTATTCACCTCGTTCTGTAACTTCATCCATTGAATCAGGAAAGTTTAGAAACTACTGGAGCCAGACAGAAACATTTGAGGCATTACAAAAATATATTGATTTAAATTTAGATGGAATGAAAGATAATATTATTTCTATGATTGCAGGGGATGAAGTGAAAGTAGATACCTCATCATTCCAAAATGATATGACTACATTCAAGTCGAAAGATGATGTTTTTACATTATTGATTCATTTAGGATACCTTGGATACGATTCAACAAAAAGCACAGTTTATATACCTAATAATGAAGTTAAGGGAACATTTATCACTTCTATTAAAAACTCTAATTGGGGCATCGTGACATCGTTATTTAAAAATGCAAATGATTTGTTGGAAGCTACATGGAATATGGACAGTGATAAAGTTGCGAAATATATTCAAAATTCACATTATGAAACAAGCATTTTGCAGTACAATGATGAAAATGCACTTTCCTATACAATCAGTCTTGCTTATATCACTGCGAAAGAGCATTACACGATTATTCGAGAATTACCAACGGGAAAAGGATTTGCAGATATTGCTTTCATCCCTAAAGATGATAAGCCAGCCATGATAGTTGAATTAAAATATGATAAAAATGTAGATACTGCAATCTCACAAATCAAGAATAAGAATTATCCAAACGTATTAAAACATTATTTGGATAATTTGTTGTTAGTAGTTATCAATTATGATAAGACTACAAAAGAACATGAATGTTATATTGAAAAATATGAGCAATCGTAATGGTTGTTGCTTTACATGAAAAAAGTAGAAAAACTACTTTTTTTTTGCTTTTTCGCATACACTTGGATGAGGTGGTTTCTCATGTTCAATAAAAAAAGCAGACGACTAACAATTGAGATATTAATACTGGTTG
>NZ_QVFL01000040.1:2506-2724 GCF_003434225.1 Absiella sp. AM29-15 | reverse complement strand
ATCAACGACCATACGGGCATTTTGGATATTCCAGAGCTTGCGGAAAAATGCAGAAAACGGGAATATATCGGAAAGTCCAGAAGTTATAAGTTTTATCAGTCGGGCGAGCTTATCAAGCACAGAGAGGACGATAGAGAATATATGGGACGTACCCTTTATCTTGGTTCGCTGAAATCAGATGTGTATTTCTGTATCTATGAAAAGGACTATGAGCAGTA
>NZ_QVFL01000040.1:0-2496 GCF_003434225.1 Absiella sp. AM29-15 | reverse complement strand
TTTCTGTATCTATGAAAAGGACTATGAGCAGTACGTCAAGTTAGGGACACCTCTGGAAGAAGCCGACATTATCAACCGTTTTGAGATACGGCTTAGAAATGAACGAGCCTATTATGCAGTACGAGATTTGCTGACCTATTATGACGCAGAGCAGACCGCTTTTTCTATCATCAATCAATATGTGCGGTTTGTTGATGAAGAACCCGACAAGCGAAAAAATGACTGGAAACTCAACGATCGCTGGGCTTGGTTTATCGGCGATAACAGACAGAGCTTGAAGCTGACGACAAAGCCAGAGCCTTACACCTTAGATCGCACATTGCGGTGGGTACAAAGGCAGGTAGCACCAACCTTGAAAATGCTGAAAAAGATTGATAAGGGAAACGGTACAGACTACATGGAAACAATCGAACAGCAGGCAAAGCTCACAGAAAAGCATGAAATGATAATCAAACAGCAGACGACCCCTGCAAAAGATTTAGTAGAAAGTTAGGAGTGATAAAAAATGTGGGAATTAGTAAAAGACTTCTTGCTGGTATCTATGGGAATGGGTATCGGCGTAGTCTTGATGTGTATTTTGAATGTCGGCAAAGAAGCTGACTGTGAAATGAAACAATTAAAAGAAAGCGAGGACAATTAAATGAATTTCGGACAAAATTTGTATCAATGGTTTTTATCAAACGCACAGAGCTTAGTGCTTATGGCGATTGTGGTTATCGGTATCTACTTAGGGTTCAAACGTGAGTTTTCCAAACTTATCGGCTTCTTGGTCGTTGCCTTAATTGCTGTCGGCTTGGTATTCAATGCTGGCGGTGTGAAAGATGTACTGTTAGAGCTGTTCAATAAGATTATCGGTGCATAGCAATTTATATTGCAGCACATATATGGGAATGATATAATGTGGATATGAAGAAAACGGCAAATTAGAAGTTAAAGGAGAGAGCGATTATGTTTAGATGTCAAAAATGTAGAAAATGGTTAAAAAGTATTACAACAGAAACTGATGTAGTTTATAATGGCACAACATATCATGCCACAAATGTACCAGCAAAAATATGTCCTGAATGTGGGAAAATAACTATATATGAAATAATTGAAGAACGAATTGTTCAATATGCCACTCAAAGAAATGTAAAAAATATTGATTATGCAGAATGTGAGAATGAAGAAGCTTCTGCCTCTCAATTAATATTGTGAATTTCCATTTTAAAAATTCCATATCCCTACACACAAAGCAGTTAGTCTTAGGATTGACTGCTTTTTTCTTACCTAAAATCAGATTGGAGTGATGACATGAACGATATTTTTAAGGATATGCAGGCAAAAGTTGGCTGTGAATACATTTCCGACCTGCCCTCTTACAAGCGTAAGGTGTGGCAGGAAATGAAACGGCTGACCCCTGCCGACTATGAAGAAAGACAGTTAGAAGATTTTTCTAAATATGTGTTTGGTATGTCGTACCAGACCTTAAAAGATGTGATGAAACGACAGAAAGGACGTGAGGAACAATGCAGGAAACAAGGGTGCTGGTGGAAACGAGAGGAACAACTGGCGAAGAAACAACGTCATACTGGTTCGCCCTGCCGATAGATGTTTCAGAATTTGAAGAAAAGTTAGGTGTCGGTGCAGAAAGTGGGGATTACCGCATTATCGAAAAGGTGTTGCCTTATGCTGACGAAGTCCACGAACATACAAGCGTGTACCAGCTCAACGAATTAGATTTTATGTACCGCCAGCTCTCAAGTGATATGCAGGAAGAATATGTATCACTACTTACGGTGTTTGAGAATTTAGAAGCACTTTATCTTTGCAGGAACGTGATTACTGTTTATCCCGACTGCAAAAGCATGATAGATGTTGCAAGGCAAAAGCTGATGAACGACCCGACGTTCAAACATTTGTCCGAGGACTGTCAAGAATATTACTTTGATTTTGAAGCCTACGCTTCTCACTTACAGGAACACGGGAAATTTTCAGTAACAGAACACGGTATCTTTGAACTGCCAGAGTAGGAAATGAGGTGGTGCTTATGATTGATGATATGGCGGTTTATATTGCTAATCTTGGTAAATACAATGAGGGTTATTTAGTCGGTGCTTGGTTCACGTTCCCCATTGACGAAGAAGATGTGAAAGAAAAAATCGGCTTGAATGAACAGTATGAGGAATACGCAATCCATGATACCGACAACTTCCCGATTGCGATTGGCGAGTATGTTTCCATTGAAGAACTCAATGAAATGTATGAAATGATAGAGGAACTTCCAGACTATATCGCAGAGTGTCTGGACGAATTTATCAGCCACTATGGGACGCTGGAAGAAGTCGTGGAACATAAGGACGATATTTACTATTATCCCGACTGTGAAACCATGACAGATGTTGCCTACTACTACATAGACGAATTGCAGGCACTTGGCGACATTCCACCCAGCTTACAGAACTACATTGACTATGAAGCCTACGGGCGAGATTTGGATATGGGCGGTTGCTTTAT
>NZ_QVFL01000004.1:0-234708 GCF_003434225.1 Absiella sp. AM29-15 | reverse complement strand
TAAAGACAAAATCAATTTGGTTTCATTAAGACATTATCATATTCGAATCATAATATTTACTGTTTTTTGTTTAAAATCCATTGACAAATATATGTGCATTTCGTTATACTAAACAAGTAAAGGCGATGAAATAAAGTAGTACCTGCGAAAGTGTTTTAGAGAGCAGCTGGATGGTGGAAAGCTGTACATGGAAACGGGGAACTCGTTATGGAGCCGATAGCAATATCCGTTTTACTTCGCGTTAAGAAGAAATGAAGGGCATTTTTCTTTTGTGAAAGATGAACTAAGGTGGTACCGCGTTAATACAACGTCCTTAGATACAGGGACGTTTTTTTTATGAATGTAAAGGAGAGAATTAGTATGGCATTCAATCATGTTGAAATTGAAAAGAAATGGCAGAAGTTCTGGCTGGAAAACAAGACATTTGCTTGTGATACCCATGACTTCAGCAAACCTAAGTACTATGTACTGGATATGTTTCCATATCCAAGCGGCAATGGTCTGCATGTAGGACACCCGGAAGGATATACTGCTACAGATATCATTGCACGTATGAAACGTATGCAGGGCTTTAATGTATTACATCCAATGGGATGGGATGCATTTGGTCTGCCTGCAGAACAATTCGCAATTCAGACAGGAAATCATCCTGCCCAGTTCACAAAGAAAAATGTAGATCATTTCCGTGAACAGATCCAATCATTAGGTTTTTCTTATGACTGGGATCGTGAAATCTCTACTACAGATCCATCTTACTATAAATGGACACAGTGGATTTTTATTCAGTTATACAACAAAGGTTTGGCTTATGTAGATGAAATTCCTGTTAACTGGTGTCCAGAACTTGGAACTGTACTTGCCAATGAAGAAGTAATTGATGGTAAAAGTGAGCGTGGAGGATATCCGGTAATTCGTAAACCAATGCGTCAGTGGGTATTGAAAATCACAGAATATGCAGAACGTTTACTGGAAGATTTGGAATTATGTGACTGGCCACAATCCACAAAAGAAATGCAGATCAACTGGATTGGTAAATCACAGGGTGCCAACGTTATCTTTAAAATCAAAGATACCAACAAAGAATTCACAGTATTTACAACACGCTGTGATACATTGTTTGGGGCTACGTATTGTGTTATGGCACCAGAACATCCTTATGTAGATGAAATCTGTACACCTGAACAGAAACAGGCAATTGATGAATATAAGAAAACTTGTGCCAGCAAGTCTGATTTGGAACGTACAGAATTAAATAAAGAAAAGACGGGTGTATTTACAGGTGCTTATGCCATCAACCCGGTAAATGGAAAAGAAGTTCCAATCTGGATTTCTGATTATGTATTAGCATCTTATGGAACAGGTGCAATTATGGCAGTTCCTGCACATGATACACGTGACTATGAATTTGCTAAGAAATTTGGTATTGATATCATTCCAGTATTAGAGGGTGGCAATATCGAAGAAGAAGCATTCACAGAAGATGGTGTACATATCAATTCTGAATTCTTAAATGGTATGGGTAAACAAGAAGCAATCGATACCATGATCAAATGGCTGGAAGAACACAAATGTGGATGTGCAAAAACAACCTATAAATTAAGAGATTGGTTATTCTCACGTCAGCGTTACTGGGGAGAACCAATTCCTATCATTCATATGGAAGATGGTACAATGCGTACTGTCGATATCGATGAATTACCACTTGAATTACCTGAAACAAAAAACTTTAAGCCAAACGAACACGGAGAATCACCACTTGCACACTGTTTGGATTTCATCAATGTGGAAATTGATGGTGTCAAAGGAAAACGTGAAACCAACACTATGCCACAATGGGCTGGAAGCTGCTGGTATTATTTACGTTATATCGATCCTAAAAACAATGATGCAATCGCTGATCCAGAATTATTAAAACACTGGCTGCCAGTTGATTTATATGTAGGTGGTGCAGAGCATGCCGTACTTCACTTATTGTATGCTAGATTCTGGCATAAGGTATTATATGACTGTGGTGTAGTCCCTACAAAGGAACCATTCCAGAAGTTATTCCACCAAGGTATGATCTTGGGTGAAAACAATGAAAAAATGTCTAAATCAAGAGGTAATGTCGTAAATCCTGATGAAATCGTAGAAAGCCATGGCGCAGATGCACTACGTGTATATGAAATGTTTATGGGACCACTTGAAGCTGCACTTCCTTGGAGTACAACTGGCTTAGATGGCGCTAGAAGATGGCTAGATCGTGTATGGCGTTTATATACAGAATATGATAAATTCACAGATACTAATGATGGTAAATTAGATCGTGTATATCATGCGACAATTAAAAAGGTCACAAGAGATGTAGAAACATTAAATCTGAATACAGCAATTTCCCAGATGATGATCTTTATCAATGAATGCTATAAAGTGGACAGCATTTACAAAGAATATGCTATTGGCTTCTTAAAATGCTTTGCATGCTTCGCACCTCACTTAGGAGAAGAAATCTGGCAGAAGGTATTCCATAAAGATACAACGATTACGTATGAACCTTGGCCAACATATGATGAATCTAAACTGGTAGATGATGAAGTAGAAATCATCGTTCAGGTAAATGGCAAGCTGCGTGGTAAATTTAAAACCGCAAAAGACAGCAGTGAAGATGTCATCAAAGAAACTGCAATGCAGATGGAAACAGTAAAAGTACAGATTGAAGGTAAAACCATTAGAAAAATTATTGTCGTAAAAGGCAGAGTTGTTAATATCGTAGCAAATTAATATATAAGGTGTGGTGATTCATCACACCTTTTTCTAAAAGGATGAAGATATCATGGATGCAAAGAAAATCGGGACATTCATCAAAATGATGCGAGAAGAAAAAAAGATGACAATTGATGAATTTGCGAAAGCAGCTAATCTTGAATCAAAGGCAATCATAGAATATGAAGCAGGAGTAAAAAAATTAAACAGCAAAGAATTAACGAATATTTCCAAGGCATTACAAGTGCCGCTGATCAGTGTGATTTGGGGTGAAAAACCTAATTGGGAACAAAAACCGGCTATTCATAGAAAAGAAAAGTTGTAAAAAATCATGCCTGTAATATAAGATATTGGAAAAATACGGTGGTTTCATGCGGTTTCTGTTGCAAGCCCCTTGTTTTTTATGCTATACTAACTAAGGAAATTTGGAAGGTGATTAAAATGGGTAGACATTTTGAAGTACGTGCCGCTTCTATGGCAAAAACCGCAGCAGTAAAGGCAAAATTATATTCAAGATATGGTAAAGAAATTCTGATGGCAGCAAAAGCCGGTGTGCCTGATCCAGAAATGAATGCATCTTTGAAAAAAGTAATCGAACGTGCAAAAGCAAATCAGGTACCTGCAGATGTTATCAAAAGAGCAATTGATAAAGCAAAAGGTGGAACAACAGAAAACTATTCACCAGCTACATATGAAGGGTTCGGTTCTGGTGGAGCCGCAACTGTAATCATTGACTGTTTGACAGATAATGCAAACAGAACAATCGCTGATTTACGTGCTTGTTTCAATAAATCACACGCAAAATTAGGTGTTGCAGGATGTGTATCTTTCAACTATGAACACGTTGGTTTGTTATCTATCGCATACGAAGATGAAGAAGCGATGATGGATGCTTTGATTATGGCAGAAGTTGAATTAAAGGATATCGAAGTTGAAGATGGACAGATGAATATCACTGTGGAACCAACAGATTTGAATAAAGCAAAGGACGCAATTGAAGCATTGATTCCTGATGTAACATTTGACGTATTGGAAGATACTATGCTTCCTAATGAATATGTTACATTAGAAGGAGAAGATTTAAAATTGTTCCAGCGTTTGATCAACCTGTTGAATGAAGTAGATGATGTACAGCAGGTATATCACAACTGTGGAAATATTAACGATCCTGCAGAATAATGAAATGAAACGGGCAGAAATGCTCGTTTTCCTATATCACAAGGAAAAAGGATGTGAGCATAATGGGAAATAATCAAATGCTGGTTTTTCAGGCAATCACAAAGTATCATCATGCGACGATGGTTGAGCTGGTGAGGGAAAGCAATCTTTCATCTCCTGTTGTTAAACAGATCTTAGAAGAAATGGAATCACGGGGATATGTTGAAAAACAGATGTTGAATACATCTTCCAAAGGTAGAAATGCCAATGTATATAGTTTAAATCATAAGAAATTTATGATTTTGGGATTATTTATTGATGAGCGAACAGTGGATATATCCATACGAGATGCTTTATCACATACGCATTATGAAAACCATCTCTATCTGAAAGAAACAAAAGAACTGGAAGATTTTATTGTGACACTGGTAGAACGTTTTGCGGTGACATGTGTCAGTGTTGCGGCTGCCGGTATCGTGGATGGTCTGTATTTTTATCGTAATCAAAAAGGAACGCTCGGTCAATTTGGCATATGCGAACAACTAAGCAAACGTTTGTCAATTCCTGTCATAATTCAAAATGATGTAAAAACGATGATGATGGGATATGTTGCCAATCATACGATAAAAGATCTAGCATATGTATATTTTAGTACGACAGGTGTAGGAAGCAGTTATTGTTTTCATAAACAGATGATACAGGGGGTTCATCATTACAGTGGAGAACTAGGAATGATTCCATTTTATGGAAAAAGTATCAATGAAATCATTCAATCTGGTGTAGATGATCAGGTAATGAAAAATATTATCACACAGATCATCACCATTGTATCGGTAACCATTGATCCACAATGTATCGTTATTGCAGGTAAAAATATTCCTTTTCATTTAGAAAAAGAAATCAAAGAAAGTTGTAAAACATATTTAGGGGATCGATATGATCTGCACTTAGAATTTCGCAATGTTCCATTACTTGATGTAATGGAGGGGGTTCATTATCTAGGAATCCAGCGATTGTTTGAAGAATATGTAAAACAAGGTGAAAAAGCGTAATTTTCAGTTGACAAAGCGATACGAAATGAGTAAACTAAAAGTACATCCGATGAAAAAGAGCATGTGCATGGATGTTTAGATAGAGAAGAAAACCTTGGCTGGAAGTTTTCACTAGACGATTGCATGATGGACACTTTGGAGGAGTTATCAGGAAATGGATAACCGTAGTTCTTGCGTTAAAGATAAAAGTGCATTCGTTATGAATGAAGTTAGGTGGTACCGCGTGAACAACGTCCTTTCATGTAAAGGACGTTTTTTTTAGGATGAACGTGGTGATAACATATGATAAAAAGGAGGAAATCAGTATGAACTAT
This sequence comes from Absiella sp. AM29-15, assembly GCF_003434225.1. Taxonomy (NCBI): domain Bacteria; kingdom Bacillati; phylum Bacillota; class Erysipelotrichia; order Erysipelotrichales; family Erysipelotrichaceae; genus Amedibacterium; species Absiella sp. AM29-15. The sequence goes on along the minus strand of NZ_QVFL01000004.1, from coordinate 229,442 downwards.
CAGGTCCCAAGAGGAACACAGGATGTATTGCCAAAGGATATTAGTAAATGGCACCAGATTGAAGAAATGATCCGTCAGTTTTGTTATGTATACAACTTTGAAGAAATCCGTACACCAATTTTTGAGCACACCAACGTATTCAAAAGAGGAAATGACTCCAGTGATATGGTCAATAAAGAAATGTATACTTTTACATTGGAAAACAGCTCCACATCATTGACACTTCGCCCAGAAGGAACAGCTGGTGTTGTCAGAAGTTTCGTGGAAAATAAAATGTTTGGATATCCAGATTTACCAATGAAGATGTATTATGTCGGTCCACAATGCCGTCATGAACGTCCACAGAAAGGTAGAATGAGAATCTTCAACCAGTTTGGTGTGGAAGTCGTTGGCGCAAAAAGTCCAATGCTAGATGTAGAAGCCATCGCTTTAGGGTATTCATTTTTATCTGCTGTTGGTTTACAGGATATGAAGGTATTAATTAATACTTTGGGTGATGATGCATCACGTGATGCTTATCGTACAGCATTAAAAGAACACTTTAAAGACGGTATCAAAGATATGTGTGGAGATTGTCAACGTCGTTATGAACAAAATCCTTTACGTATCTTAGATTGTAAAGTCGATCATGATTCTGAATTAATGAAAACAGCGCCTAAGATGAGTGATTATCTTACAGAAGAGAGTAAAGCTTATTTTCAGGCAGTATTAGATGGCTTGGATGCACTGGGTATCCCATATGAAATTGAGGATACATTAGTACGTGGATTAGATTATTATACACACACCGTATTTGAAATCGTAAGTGAAAATAAAGAAATGGGTGCACAGTCTACTGTACTTGCTGGTGGCCGTTATGATGGACTAGTTGAATATTTTGGTGGTCCTGAAAAGATGAGTGGTATTGGATGGGCACTGGGTATTGAACGTTTGATTATCGCATGTGAAGCAGAAGGTATCGCATTAGGTGAAGATGAAGGCTTAGATGCTTATGTATTATGTTTATCACCAAAGGTACAAATTGAAGCTTTACAGATTGTTACAGAGTTAAGAGCTGCCGGTTATCGCAGTGAATGTGAATTCTTAAATCGTTCATTTAAAGCACAGTTTAAAACTGTAGAGCGCAAGAAAGCTAAGACTGCGATCATCGTTGGTGAAAAGGATATTGAACAGGGTACTGTCAATATCAAAAATATCGCTACACAAACACAACAGACAGTTGCATTAGATGGTGTTGTGGATGCAATGGATGCATTGTTTGGTGAAGAAGAACATGAACATGTTTGTACATGTGAAGATGGAAACTGTACATGTGGACAGCATAAAGAATAGGAGAATAAGCATGAAAAGAACACATACAAATGGAGAATTGAGATTATCCAATGTGAATGAACAGGTGACACTTGTTGGATGGGTCGCAAAACGCAGAAATTTTGGCGCACTTGTTTTCATTGATTTACGTGATCGTTCTGGTATCACACAGCTGGTATTCAATGAAGAACTGGCAAAACAGATCAGTGACGTGCGTAATGAATACATATTACAGGTAAGCGGCATTGTTGTGGAACGTAAAGATAAGAACCCAAAACTTGCGACAGGGGATATCGAAATTCAGGTAGAAGAAGTCACCATCGTAAATAAAGCAGAAACTACGCCAATCATTGTTGCGGATGAAACAGATGCATTGGAAGATACACGTTTGAAATATCGTTATCTTGATTTAAGAAGAAGTCCGATACAAAAGAATCTGATGCTTCGCCATCAGGTCACAATGATCACAAGAAACTTCTTGTCAGATCATGGATTCTTGGAAATTGAAACACCAATCCTATGTAAGTCTACACCAGAAGGTGCTCGTGACTATTTGGTTCCAAGTCGTGTAAGTCCTGGAGAATTTTATGCACTTCCACAATCACCACAGATTTATAAACAATTATTGATGGTGGGTGGATTAGAAAAATATTTCCAGATCGCAAGATGTTTCCGTGATGAAGATTTACGTGCAGACCGTCAGCCTGAGTTTACACAGATCGATATTGAAATGAGCTTTATCGAAGAAGAAGATATCTGGAATATTACAGAGGAACTGATGCGTAAGATATTTAAAGAAATCAAGCATGTGGATCTTCCTGAATTTGTACGTATTCCATATGATGAATGTATGGAACGCTTTGGAAGCGATAAACCTGATATGCGTTTCGGTATGGAATTGTGCAATGTAAATGATATTTTTGCGAATACAACCTTTAAGATTTTCGCAGACGTATTAGAAAATAAAGGCGTTATTCAGGCAATGGTTGTGAAAGGCGGCGCAGATAAATTCTCACGTAAAGATTTAGACAAGCTGCAGGAATTTGTAAAAGTATATGGCGCAAAAGCGCTGGCGTATTTAAAACTTGCGAATGGGGAATTTAGTGGCTCTGTCGCAAAAGTTGTAAGTGATGAAGAAAAAGCTGCACTAAAAGCACAGCTTGGTTTAGAGGATAATGATTTATTGTTCATGGTTGCGGCTAAGAAAAAAGTTGCCCAAACATCACTTGGTGCCTTAAGAAACAAGCTTGGTCATGATTTAAATCTGATTGATGAATCAAAATTCGCCTTCCTTTGGGTCACAAACTTCCCAATGTTTGAATATGTAGAAGAAGAGGATCGATATGTTGCGGCACATCATCCATTCACTTGTCCAAATTTAGAAGATGTAGATAAATTGATGAGTGATCCAGCAAATTGCTATTCTCGTGCATATGACCTTGTATTAAATGGCTATGAACTGTTAAGTGGCTCTATCCGTATTCATGATCAGGAACTTCAAAAGAAAGTCTTTGAAGCAATCGGCATGTCTTTAGAAGAAGCTTATAATAAATTTGGATTCTTCATTGATGCATTTAAATACGGTACACCTCCACATGGTGGTGTAGGTATTGGATTAGAGCGTTTGGTCATGATTCTGGCAGGAACTGACAATATCCGTGATGTTGTCGCATTCCCTAAAACAGCTAGTGCATCTGATTTAATGAGTGAAGCACCAAGTCCGGTATATGATGAACAATTGAAAGAATTGCATATTGGTATTACACATCCTGTAAAAGAACACTAATACATATATAAAAAATCGGTTGAAAAATCGATTTTTTTATTTTTAAAATGGAGTTTATTGAAAAATGGTTAAAGATTATCTTTTAATTTCCAAAATGATTACACGACATACATATATAATCTATTTTTTTATTATATTTCAAAAAAATGAAAACGTTTGCTTTTTTATTAAAACTGATATATTATTAATTATATGGTAAGCAAAATCATATTAGATTAATATTTTAAGGATTCCACAATGTAAGAAAGGAGATTTCTATGATTTCATTAAACAACATAACAAAACAATTTGGAAAGCATGTCGTTTTACAAGATTTAAGCCTTGAGTTTGAGGCAAACAATATGTATGCCATCACTGGTGTAAGCGGCTGTGGCAAGAGCACCTTATTAAATATCATTGGAAAATTGGATAAACCAACACAAGGTGAAGTTTTATATCATCAAAAGCCAATTAAGAACGTAAGAAATTATTTACGAAGTGAAATTGGTTATTTGTTTCAAAATTATGCGTTGATCGAAGAACAAAATGTAGAAAAAAATTTAAAAATCGCTTTGGCTTATCAAAAAAATAAAGAAAAATCTATATCTCAGGTACTCGAAACTGTTGGACTGAGTGGCTATGAAAAGCAAATGATTTATGAATTAAGTGGTGGAGAACAACAACGAGTAGCATTGGCAAGAATTTTGTTAAAGCCATGTAATGTGGTATTAGCAGATGAACCGACCGGAAATTTAGATGAAAAAAATCGTAATGAAGTTATCGAAATATTAAAAGGAATGAAAAAAGAAGGAAAATGTGTGATTATTGCGACTCATGATCCATTTGTGGCAAATGCATGTGATCATATCATCACATTGGAAAAACATAAATGAAAAAAGTGCTGATTCTTGTATGGCTGTTCATATCTGCAATCATGGGGTATATGTCTATACAAACAGTTTCTAAAATAGATCAACAAAGAAGTTTTTCCTTCCTTTATACGAACGATAATGTGTGGCGATACAATATCGCTAATGATACAAATAAAGATATCACTAATCAATTACAACAATTCGCCAAAGAAGAACACTTAAATATGTTTTTTACAAAAACGAAAAAAATATTTTATCCTAATATGCCAGTGCAAGAAGAATTTGAAGTCATTGTGGGTAATCCTCAACAGATGAATGAAATTTGTTCTGATTGGGAGAATGATCATCAATGTCAAATTGAATTTAGTGATAAAAAAAATCAAGTAACAATTAAAAATTATGAAAATATTGATCCTACAATATTTTACATAAGTGGAAACATACAAGAACTAACTGATATACAAACAAAGTTATCTAAATTATTTCCAGATATGAAAGTAACAACTGAAGAAATGCCGGGATATGAGATTCACAATAGTCCAGTTGTATCCATGATTAGCACAGTATTTCTGGAAGATACAAAACCCTATCTGGTTGCCATTATTGTTTTACTAGTTATCACATTATTATATTTTGTCGGTCAGAGCAAAACGTTTGCTGTAAAAAATCTTCATGGATATGCATTTATACGGACATATTTAGATGAGATGAAAGAAATTATAAAAATAGGTTGTATTTGTACTGTCATCATATTCGGTATAAAAATCATCTATCTATTTATAATGAAAACAGCATTTAAAAACATTTTGTTTTACCTATGGATAAATTTACTTTCTGTTTTGTTTTTGTTTATTCTATATTTGCTGCTCAGCTTCCCAAGCTTATATTTGTGCACAAGACAAAAAATTGTTAATTTATTAAAGGGAAAGTTAAATTTAAGACCAGCCAAAATAACCATTTCGGTTTTAAAAGTAATCTTGGTCTCTTTATGTATTGTGAGTAGTTGTGAATATATGTTCAGTATTGAAAGGGCATATCATAATATTCAGCATAAAGAAGTGTATGAAAAATTATGTACAGGTTTTTCTGTGATTCAGTTAGATGAGAACTGGAACTATGAATTTGATGATAATAATTATTTCACAAACACAATAGATGCACTGAGTAAGAAATATGAACTAATTTATTGGAGAGAAAGGATTAGTGTCGCAACAAATGTAGAAATCGACTTATATGATGAAATTGGTCGTACAACGAATTATGAGTATATCAACCGTCTTAAATTGATAGATGTAGATGGAAATGTCGTACATATTGAACCTCAAAGCGGAAAACATCTACTTATGAGTGAAAAATATAAAGATCAGCAAAAAGAAATTGAAAAAGTATATCCAATATTATCGACTTATGTGACATATTTAAAAGAAGATCAACCAATATTCTTGTTTGATGTACAAGATAAGAAATATGCGACAGGAAAAGGAGAGGATTACGTCTTATTTACAGATACACAATTACTGACATCTTCCATGAGTCATTCATATATATATTTTAAAGCAACACCAGAGGAGTTGAAAGCAACACTTCAGGAAGCTGGTATAAAAAATCATCTTTTATATGATGATTTAGCTGTTTTAAGCAATCATGAATATGATCGTTGGATGAAACGAGCAGAAAATGATATTTTCAATTTTCTAGTCTATTTTACAATGATTATAGTCATTCTTAGTATGGACATAAGTTTCTATAAGAAAAGTAACTGGAAACAAATCATGGTAAGACAGTTATTAGGATATAGTGAACAAAGGATTCATCGTAAAAAGATATTGAAAGAAATTGGCTTTATACTCATAGAATGTATACTATCCTATTTTATCATGTTTGTATATGGACATAACGGATATTATACAGATTACTTTATTTTCATGATGATTACAATTACAGTTTTAGATTTTATAATGTTTAGTGTATCCATGTATTTGATGAACCGAAATACGCTTCAGGAAAATCTGAAAAAATAAAGACCAAATGGAGAATAATAATAGGAAATCATAAACGAAAAGAGATTTCTAAAATGATGAGTATCATTAATCATTTTAAAAATCTTTTTTCATCTGTAATTAGGAAAATTGTACTTTATACTATTGTGCTTTTTTCATACACTCTTCAGGTAATTTATCATCACGAAAACCTTTAAATACCGGTTGACGAAGGCCACCTTGTTTTGTATATTCCATAAACTTAACAGTACCAACTAGAAATGGCTTGATCCATATCGCATTTTCATTTCCTTCAGGATAAATATCAAATGGACAGTCTTCACTTTTCTTACTGTGCGTTTGTAGATAGGAAAGGGAAACACCCATACTGACATGCCCCATATAGGTAAGATGTTGATGATCATATTGTGCCATTACCAGTGAAACAACACCTTTTTCTTTTAAAATATATCCTGTAATCACAAAGTCATCATCTAAAAGATTTTTACATTTAATCCATTCTTTTGTACGTTTATCCATATGATATTTGCTTTCCTTGCGTTTGGCAACGATGCCTTCTAATCCATGTTGTTTCGCCAAATCAAACAAACGGATGCCATCTTTTTCAATATAGCGGCTGATATTGATTCTTTCATTTTCTTTGATGATTTTTGATAAATGCTGCTTTCTTTTCATCAAAGGTAGATCCACAAGAAATTGATCTTTATCATATAAGATATCAAATGCTGTAAAGGTAGCTGGATATTTGGAAGCATGTAGCCTGATTTTGAAAGGATCACTTGTTAGAGTACGTTTCTGTACTTCAAAGAAATCGTTGATGCCATCTTTGAAAATATATAACTCACCATCCAGAATACAACGGTGTTTAACCTGTTTGCCAATATCTTTTAACTCTGGAAACTTTCGATTCAATAATAATCCACGTTTATTTTGCAAGACAGCTTTATGCTCATCTACATAAACCAGACAGCGAACACCATCCATCTTCCATTCATAGATATAATCTTCATCATCAAATGCCGGCTGTTCAACACCAATCAACATAGGGCGGATATCCCGTTTATCAAAGTCCATCAGTGAGTAACCCGCCGTCTTCTGCCTTTGGCTTTTGACTTACTTTGCGCAATAGACTGTTGTAAAGCTTCCATTAAATCCATTGGTGTAATGTTATCTTTACGTGCATCACTGCCATGGACAACATCATCTCCATGAATTTTAGCTTCAATGGCTTCTTTTAAACGTTCCTGAAACTCATCATGATATAACTCTGGCTCAAATGGTTTCTTCATACTTTCAATCAATTGTTTTGCCATATCTTTTTCAGCTTTTTCGATTTTTGGATGTGTAAGAGTTTTAGGCATATCCACAATTTCATCATCATAAAATAATGTTTTCACTAAGATGCCTTCCTCTTCTGGACATAATGCCAATAGTGTTTCCTTTGTGCCAATCACGGTTTTCGCAATAGCGACAACACCTAGATCCTTCATTGCGGCATATAATAACTCATATGCTTTTTCCGCATGTTTTTCAGGTATCGCATAATAGTTTTTTTCATAGAAAATATCGCGTATCCCTTCCAGCTCACTGAACTGAAGGATATGAATGGTACGATCTTTTTCTGCCTTTAATTCTTCAATTTCATCATTTGTCATAATGACATATTTATCCTTTTCATACTGATATCCTTTCACGATATCATCACTTTTTAATTCTTTCTGACAATTAGGACAATATTTCTTATATTTGACACGTTCTTTCGTATCCTTGCATAACTGATTAAAAGAAATATCATTATCCTGTGTTGTTCGATACATTTGGATAGGAATATGTACAAGTCCAAATGAAATAGCACCTTTATGTGCGACTGCCATGTTATCACCTCTATATTATTCTGTAAGGTTTTTGCCAAATCATTCTATGAAGATAGGAAACAATCAGCAAGTGAGGAAACAGCACGATTTAGAACAAGAAAAAAAATAATGTCAAGGGGTATATTTTTTTAGAAACCATGATATACTATATTTGTCCAAGAGGTATAAATTTTTCCTACACTTAGAGATAAGGGAGCCCGGACGTCGCATTTTTGTGTTGAAGACCTGCTACGTGCAGGGATCCTGAAAATTTGCGCAGGACACCCACCTGTATATACAGGGAAAGATCTCTCCTCTTGGACTTAAAAAAGCAGATGAAGAATGTTTCATCTGCTTTTTTTATGCTTTATTGATATGATGGGAAATATAATATATTAAAGGGGGGATACTAAATAGATTTGTAATAAAAAATTATATTTTCATAAAATATTGTTTCGTTTATTTTTACTTTTTATTTCCGTACGGTAATGTTATAATGAATCCATATCATACAAACATTCAGGAGGATTTTTATGGACGCAAAAGAACGTTTTATCAACATATATAAAGAGATGATTCATCGTGAAGGCAGCGATAAATTGTTAGATTATTTATTAAGTGAACACTGTGATTTTTTCACTGCTCCCGCTTCTACTAGATTTCATGGCGCATATCCACAAGGACTTCTGGAGCATAGTTTAAACGTTTATGACTGTCTTTGTGATTATTTATCAAGAGAGCGGGCAAAGCTGGTTTATCATATGAATTATTCAGATGAAACAATCGCAATCGTGGCCCTGTTACATGATATCTGTAAGGTCAACTGTTATAAGGAAAGTACACGGAATGTGAAGGTGAACGGTACATGGACACAGGTACCATATTATGAATTTGATGATCAACTGCCATATGGGCATGGAGAAAAAAGTGTATACATCATCACAGGCTTTATGCGTTTAAGCAGGGAAGAAGCATTCGCAATTCGCTATCATATGGGATTTAGCGGGAATGATGAAGTAAGAAATGTTGGACAAAGCTTTGAACAGTTTCCACTATCTTTTGCATTAAGCTGTGCGGATATGGAGGCAACTTATTATATTGAAGGAAAGTAAAAACGATGTGATTTTTTCATTACACATCGTTTTCTTTCATCATTTTTTCAAAAGGATCTTCCTCGTCATCCTGCAGCTTATGCCATAGATCTACTTGCTTTTCATTGCTTAACATATGTACGAAATTGCCTTTTGCCATTGGATATTTTTCATAAAGCTCTTTCAACATGTCTTTCATTTCCTGTCGTTCTGTATAACCATCATTTGGACAGGTGCTTTTCACAAAAGGGATTTCATTATTGTATTGTGCATTTAAAATATCTTCTTCAAAGCAGTAAATCAAAGGACGTATAAACATCACATCGGTACGTGACATATACATCTTTGGTAAGAATGTCGCAATCTTGCCACCATGGATCATATTCATAAATAAAGTTTCTACAGCATCATTGCTGTGATGACCAAATGCGATTTTATTACAGTTGAGCTTTTTGGCTTCTTCAATGACAGAAGCCTTTTTGAATTTTGAACACAGACTGCATTTTAAGTCGCCATTTTTATCTAGATTACGTTGTAAGATTTTATATATCATAGAATCAAAGCTGTGAAATTCTATGCCTTCACGTTCACAGAAAGCTTCTACTTCTGAAAAATCCATATTGGGAAAACCAATTTTGATATGAATACCAACAACATGAAAGTTTTTTCCCTGAAATTTTGAATACATATGTAGCGCCGCAAGCAGTACCATACTGTCTTTTCCACCGCTTACCCCAACCGCAATACGATCGCCATCCTGAATCATACGATAATCCTGATCCGCTTTCCTGATATTGCGTAATATCTCCTGTAATTTCATATTTTTACACATCCTTACATAACGTACAACATTATAGCATGCTTTTGTTTAAATCTGGAATGTAAATTTTTAAGATGACATAGAAATTCCATGCTTTTTTTCTATCATAACAAAATACGAATAGATAGCTATTTCATTTCGTTTGTTGTATAATAAAGAACGGTGATAACATGGATGGAATTTTAGTAATTCATAAAGAAGCGGGTATGACAAGTCATGATGTTGTAGCCCAGCTAAGAAGAATTTTACATATAAAAAAAATCGGACATAGTGGAACCTTGGATCCACAGGCAACCGGTGTTTTATTGGTACTGGTAGGCAAGGCATGTAAAGCATTGCCTTATTTAGAGGATACAGATAAAGAATATATCGCAACCATGCGTTTGGGAGAAAAATATGATACTGATGATATCTGGGGAGCGTTACAGGAAACAAGAGAAGTAATGCCAATCCAGAATTTTGATTCTGTATTACAAACGTTTCAAGGGAATATCAAACAATATCCGCCAATGGTCAGCAGTGTTCGGGTCAATGGCAGAAAACTATATGAATATGCAAGAAATCATGAAACGGTGGAACGTCCTTTAAGAGATGTCACGATTTATGATATTGAAGCATTAGATGACCAAAAACTAGAGTTTCGTGTTGCTTGCAGTTCTGGTACATATATTCGCTCTTTATGTGTGGATATCGCAGAGAAAACAGGCAATCTTGGCTGTATGTCATCTTTGGTGCGCACAAAAGTAGGCAGATTTTCTTTAAACGATGCTTGTACATTAGATGATGTAAGAAATGGAAATTTTAAATTACATACCTTAATGGATATGTTTGCGGGATATACACAAATCGCATATGAACCCATTCAGGATGTTTTTAATGGGAAGAAAATTAAACTGCAATGTGATGCTGATGAAGTCATGATTACGCATGATCAGGAAATTGTTGCTGTTTATCAAAGAGTGGAAAACGATGTATATCGTTGTGCACGTGGATTATGGTAGGTGAAAGAATGAAGATATATCATATAGGAATCGATCATGGAGATGAGATAAAAACACCAATTACAGCATGTATCGGATATTTTGACGGTTTGCATTTGGGACATCAAAAACTGGTAGAATGTGTTGTGGAAACGGCTAAAAATACAAATACGGAGCCTTCTTTGATTACATTTGAACCAGACCCATGGAAGGTTATTAAACATATGGAACATATCCCACATATAACACCAATGAAAAAACGTATGCAGATTGGAGAAACGCTGGGAATCAAAAACTGGATCATCTTGGATTTCACAAAAAGCATGGCAAATTTAAGTGTAGAAGGATTTCATCAGGAAGTACTTGGAAAATTAAATCTACATACACTTGTATGCGGCTATGATTTCCATTATGCCGGCATGGGCAAAGGAAGTGTAGATACGCTGAAAAGTCAAAGAGAATTTGAGGTAAAAGTTGTTGAAGAAGTTGACAGTGAACATCAAAAAATATCCAGTACTCGTATAGAAAAACTGTTAGAAGATGGAAGAATGGAGAAAGCAGCTGCCATTATGGGGCGAGCTTATGAAATCGAAGGACATGTAAAAGAAGGAAACCATATTGGCAGAACTGTAGGCTTTCCTACAGCTAATCTATTAATGGATGATCATTATATAACACCAAAACAAGGTGTTTATGTCGGTGAAGTTTTATGTAAAGGAATATGGTATCCTGCGATTATGAATGTAGGGCATAACCCAAGCTTTAATTATCAAAAGGATACATCTATGGAAGCGCATCTATTAGATTTTCAGGATGACATCTATGGAGAAGCAGTTGTTTTTCGCTTTCTGTCGTTTTTAAGAGAAGAATGTCGTTTTCCTGGGAAAGACGCATTCATGGCACAGTTAAAGAAAGATGAACAGACTGCCCGTACATATTTCCAAAAGAGAAAGGAAGGATCAGCATGCGTTTAAAGGTATTTGATACCATTGATTCTACGTTGGATTTATTAGAGAAAAACCATTCCTTTTATCGTGAAGTAGAAGATGAATTACATGAATATATTGAATTTTTGATGCGTGGAAAACGAGAGATGGTTGTGGATATCAATTCCCGTATAAAATCAAAAGACAGTTTACGTGAAAAAATCATACGTAATCGTTTCTACGTAGAAAACAACAGTGCTCAGGAGATATTAGACAGCTTGAGTGATCTGGTTGGATTTATTATCGAATGTCGTTTTATCGAGGATGAATTTAATGTATTAAAAGTGTTACGGGATAAGCTGAATCGTTTCCATGAAGAAGATGGTTATTACTATAATGAAGTAAATCCAAATTTCTTTTTAGATGTTGCGTCCCGTCAGCCGCAGATTCAAAAAAATGGTTTTGCGATTTATCGTATTGACGGCTATTATTTAAAAGATGGCATGCGTGTGAATGTAGAACTGCAAATTAAGGCACTGGTACATTCCTTCTGGGGTGAGATTGAACATAAACTGGTATATAAGAATACCAACTACTATGTATATGATGATTTCATGAAAGATCTACTGGCAAGTATCAAGGCGAATTTAACCATTACAGATCGTCAGTTGAATATCATTTATAATCAGATGCAGGAATCCAGTGTGAGTGATACAAGCATTACAGAAGGCACATTTGAAAAACAGATATCCAAAGCAATCAATGACTTATTCGCAAGAAAAATGAATGAATCCATTGGTTTTACCATGAATATCAAAAATACTTCTACCATACTGGGCCATTATATCTTTTTAAAGGATATCCGCTATGATGGAGGTAGTAATGATCGTGTAACCTCTTTATTCAAGACGTTTAAAAAGCTGAACAGTATTGATCTGGATTTTGAAAATGAAATAGAAATTGAGGAAGAATTCTTGTCACAGGATATTTTTATTCATATCCTGGGCAACTATTTGTTGAGTATTATCAATACTGATTATGATTGGTATGTATTCTTCAATATGCTGTTTGCGATAGAGCCTGGAAACAATATGGAAGATTTCTGTATGTTTTTAAATGTAATTAAAAATTATCTTGTGGATAATTATTGGTTAAATACAAGCTTTGTGAAACTGCCTATGGATCAAAGTGATCTGTTGCATGAAGAGTGTAGTAAAATCTTAGCAGAATCTTTATGTGAGATTGGTACGATTCATATTATCTATGATGATAAAATGGTCGCTATCAATCATGCTTTTGTGACATTCATTGAAGAACTAGAAGGCCGTGTTATTTCTTATTCAGATTTTATGGAATATCGCAATGCCTATTATGATGAATGGATGAAACGTGTATATCAGATTTTTCAGTCTTAAGAGTGGAGATTTTCCACTCTTTTTTTGTCATAATCCTTCTAATGAAAACATAGGATAGAACAAGACAGGAGGGCAAGACCATGAATAAACAGGCATTGGCATTTCTAACAATGTTTTCTCTGGTGCTCATGTTATCTGTGTATTATGTAACATTACCATCTGATTCCACAAGCGTGATGAGCAATCAGACAACCAGCGGGGAACAAGAAGATTCCAAGGACAGCGAACAGGAAAATACATCCAAACAGGATAATGAGAAAAAGGATTCTGCAGAAGAATTACAGGATCAAATCAATCAAAAGAAAGAAACACAGATCAACGACAATAACCAGGTGGTTGCGGATAAGGACAGTGAAGAAAAAGATAAGGAAGATGCTTTATCGACCATGGAAGAAGTAAAGAGTGAACAACAGTTACAAACAGATATCAAGAATGCCTTAACAAAACAAAAGCTGAACAGTGCTGTAGAAATCAAGGATACCACTTGTACCATAACCATTTTTGATACAAAAGCCGATAAAAAAACAGCCGCGAATATCATGAAAACTGCCAAGGATATCGTAAAAAATCAATATCTGATTGAAGTAGCCTTTAAATAATGAAACAGACTGTGTAAAAGCAGTCTTTTCTATTGACTTCATCCATTTATAACGTTATATTCAAAGAAGAAAGAAGGCGCTTATGATGAGCATATTAGATCATCCTTTTCTTCAGTTTTTCAAGCCGTTACCAAAAGGTGAAAAGCTGAAACATGATTTCATCATTCAATTCAAAAATGGGGTACACATTGACAGGAAAACATTTAATGCTTGTCCAACAGGACTACAAAGTGGCCCATGGGATCCATATGCGGATGGCTTTCGTGGTCATACCAGCATGGAGGAAGATGCATTGATAAAAGGATTTGTGAATGATCTGCATATCCAGGTAGATGATATACAAATCATTCGTGTATCAAATGGTTGGAATTTTGTGAAAGTGTAGAGCACAATGGGTAAATAAAACGTTGAATAAGAAAGCCTGTTCTGTTATAATATCCATAGAAGGTGATGAATATGGCACAAGAATATATAGCATTAAAAGAAAACAACGACGTTGGTGTGATTGCATTAAGCACAGCAGCTTTCCAAGCAATAGCAAAGAATGTGATTGATGAAGAAGAAAATCTGAAGCTGGCAGCTGGAAGTAAACCATTTAAATATCCATTATCATGCAAGATCGTAAATGATCAGCTGATTTTGAACTTGGATGTGAAAGTGAAATACAGTGTGAATGTAAATGATACCTGCAGTAAGGTACAAGGTAAGATCTTTGAGAATATTGAACATATGACTGGATATACTCCGGATGTAATTGATATCCGTGTCGTTGGCTTTATATTTTAAAAGAAATCCTTACGGGATTTCTTTTTTTCGTGAAAGGAGTGAATGATATGGCAGTTACATTAGATGATTGTCTGGTCATTGGCATCAGTTCCAGAGCATTGTTTGATTTAGATGAAGAAAACCGCATCTTTGATGAACAAGGGTTGACAGCGTATGCCCAATATCAGATTGAACATGAAAATGATATATTAAAACCAGGCAGTGGCTTTGCGTTGGTAAAGGCTTTATTAAAGCTGAATGAAGATAAGCATCGCGTGGAAGTCATTATTATGTCAAGAAACAGTGCAGATACTTCTTTACGTATTTTTAACAGTATCGCCCATTACAAACTGGGAATCTCTCGTGCAGTACTTGCGGGAGGAAGCTCTTTGGCAGAATATCTTGGCGCATTTGGTGTAGATTTGTTTTTGAGTGCCAATGAAGGTGATGTAGAAGATGCAATCAATGCAGGCTTTGCGGCTGGAAGAATCTATACAGATCCTATCCGTAAGCCGGAAGTATATGAAGATATTGACCAGATACGTATCGCATTTGATGGAGATGCTGTATTGTTCTCGGATGAAAGCGAGCGTATCTTTCAAAAGGATGGATTGGAAGCATTCGTGGAAAATGAAAAGCGTCTTGCGAAAAAAGAACTACCACAAGGCCCGTTTGCCCATTTTCTTAAGACAATTTCTGATCTTCAAAAACAATTTCCACATGATGCATCACCGATTCGTACAGCACTTGTGACTGCACGAAATGCCCCTGCACATGAACGTGTCATACGAACACTGCGGGCGTGGGATGTAAGAATTGATGAAGCATTCTTTTTAGGTGGTTTACCAAAGAAAGATATATTAGAGGCTTTTCATCCACATATCTTCTTTGATGATCAGGAGGTACATGCCAAGCCGGCAAGCAGCGTAGTTCCAAGCGCGCAGGTCCCTTATCGAAAATAAGAAAACCATAGCACAAGAATAGAAATATATGATGAAACTATGATAAAATAACATATGAGCGGAGGATTTATATTATGGCAAGCAGACATCAGTTAAGAGAAAAAGGCATGACATGTCTTTATCAACATTTATTATTGAACAAAGATATCAAACTGGCATTATATGACAACTGTGAAGGAAATGAAGTAGATCCTTTCCTTTATACAATTACAGTGGATGCAATTACTTATAAAGATGTATATATTGACAAAATCAATGAAAGACTAAATGAGGAATGGACATTTGCACGTCTGGGTTTTGTGGAACAGGCAATTTTATTAATGGCTTGTTGCGAACTGGATTTAGAAACAGCACCAAAACCTATTGTTATTGATGAGGCAATCACACTTGCGAAAAAATATTGCGATGATGAAGCATATAAATTGATCAATGGAGTTTTAGATCGTCTATGAGTAAACCAATGTACAGTGTCGCTGGACTTGTAAAATATATTAAGGGTTCCCTTGATCATGATATGAATCTTCAAAGTATCCTGGTCAAAGGAGAAGTGAGTAATTTTACGAATCATCGAAGCGGTCACTGGTACTTTTCCTTAAAAGACAATAAAGCAAAAATCAGTTGCGTCATGTTTTCTTCTTATGCATGCAGATGTAAAATGCTATTGAAGGAAGGCATGAAAGTCATTGTCAGCGCAAGTGTTTCCATGTATGAAGCAAGTGGAACGACACAATTATATGTCACTGCAGTACAGCAGGATGGACTGGGTGATTTGTTTTTACAATTAGAAGAAGTAAAAAACAGAATGCGTTTAGAAGGCTGTTTTGATGAAGCACGCAAGAAACCTTTACCTGCGTATCCAATGAATATCGCAATTATTACTGCTAAAACAGGTGCAGCTGTGCAGGATATTCTAACAACGATTTCCCGCAGATGGCCGATTTGTGAAGTAAGTGTATATCCAAGTTTAGTACAGGGTATCTCAGCCACTAAAAATCTGATTGAAAACCTTGAAAAGGCAGATGCGATGAAGCATGATGTCATACTACTAGCAAGAGGTGGAGGAGCGATTGAAGATTTGTGGTGCTTTAATGAAGAAGCATTGGCACGTGCGATTTTAAAATGTGAAACGCCAGTAGTTACTGGTGTTGGGCATGAAACAGATACCACTCTGGTAGATTATGTTTCTGATGCACGAGCACCAACACCTACTGCAGCAGCTGAACTGATTACTCCCAATATAGAAGAAGTAAAAAGTTCGCTTTCTGATATCAGAGTGCGTATGATACAGGATATGCGCCAGTTATATATGGAAAAGAAACATCAGCTGGTGCAGATAAAGGAAAACCGTTATTTAAAAGATCCAATGTCGTATATTATGAAAGAACAGATGACACTTGCCATGCATGTACAAAGTTTAGGTAAAGTGGAATCGATGATCAAAACACAGAAAAGTTCTTTACAACAATTATCCAATGCACTGGCAATCTATGCTAAAAAAATCGCCAGTGAAAATGAGAAACAAATGCAAAGTCAAAAAGATCTGTTGATCTATACGATGAAGCAGTTTGAAAATAAACAGAAACAGGCTTATGCCACAAAGCTATCTTTATTAGATGCGTATAGTCCTTTAAAGATCCTTGAAAGAGGCTATGCAATCACTTATCAGGATGATCATGTGGTAAAAAGCATCCATGATATAAAAGAAAATGATTCTATTCGTGTAAGAATGCAGGATGGTTTCATTCATGCAGATGTAAAGAAAAAGGAGGAATTATCATGACAACCAAAACACCATCATTTAAAAAATCAATGCTGCGTTTAAATGAAATCGTTGGCGCACTTGAAAAAAATGATTTGGAACTGGAAGAAGCAATCGCCCTGTTTGAAGAAGGACTTTCGCTTGTTCAAACATGTGATGGACAGTTAAAAAACTTTGAGAATAAAGTAGCCAGTCTGTTAGAAAGCTACCAGGAGGACGCAAACCATGAATAACTTTGAAGAATATTTACTACATACCCTGGATGGTGTGCAGGATTCTAAAGTCAAAGAAGCGATGAAGTATTCTTTGATGGCAGGAGGCAAACGTATACGTCCACGTTTATTGTTTGCGGTATTATCAGCATATGGTGTTCGTGAAGAAGCAGGTTATCCTGTAGCTGCTGCGATTGAAATGATTCATACATATTCTTTGATTCATGATGATCTTCCTGCAATGGATAATGATACCCTGCGCAGAGGAAAACCAACATGTCATGTACAATTTGATGAAGCAACTGCCATACTTGCAGGGGATGCTTTATTGACACAGGCATTTATCATCGCAAGTGAAGTAGATACAACTTCTGCATTAAAAGCAGATATCTTGCGTGCACTTGCTCAATACAGTGGTGCGGATGGTATGATTTTAGGACAAATTAAAGATATCGAAGGCGAAGCAAAAGCTTCCGTCACATTGGAAGAACTGCTGGATATCTTTGAATATAAGACAGGCAAGCTTTTAACACTGCCAATGGTATGTGCCTGCTTTATCGCAGAGCGTAAAGGTGATATCTCCGTATGGAAGAAAATTGGCCGTGCTATCGGCTTAAGCTTCCAGATTCAGGATGATATTTTGGATGTTACAAGTACCAAAGAAGAACTTGGAAAGAATATCCATAGTGATTTATCGAATGATAAGACCACTTATGTATCTCTTCGTGGAGTAGAGGGTGCACAGGTTGATGCACAGAAGTATTATGATGAAGCGATGGCAGAATTAAAGAGTCTGACCGTACATGATGAAAAAGTGACTGAGCTATTACAGTTATTAATCAACAGAAAACATTGAGAGGTGTCTTTTTATGAATATTTATGATATCAAAAGCCCGGATGATATCAAACACTGTTCCATCCCAGAATTAGAAGATCTGTGTGTGCAGATACGTGAGTTCTTAATTGACAGTGTATCAAAAACCGGAGGACATCTGTCTAGCAATCTTGGAATTGTGGAATTAAGTGTCGCCATGCACTATGTTTTTTCAACTCCACAGGATAAATTTCTGTTTGATGTTGGGCATCAGTCATATGTACATAAAATATTAACCGGTCGTGTTTCACAATTTCCAACCTTACGTCAATATAAAGGATTAGCAGGCTTTCAGAAACGTAATGAGAGCGAGCATGATGCCTGGGAGGCTGGACATTCCAGTACATCGCTGTCTGGTGCACTGGGCATGGCAATCGCAAGAGATCTGCGCCATGAAGATTTTGAAGTTGTTCCTGTGATAGGCGATGGTGCATTGAGCGGGGGCATGGCAATGGAAGCATTGAATCAGATTGGTGCGTTAAACAGCAAGATGGTCATCATCTTCAATGATAACAATATGTCCATATCAAAAAATGTCGGAGCAATGGATGAGGCGTTCACAAGACTGCGCACCAGCCGTCCATATAATAATCTGAAAGAGGACTTAAAAGGTGCTTTATCTGGCACAAAAACGGGTTCTGCAGTATTAAAAAGCATGCGCAGTGTGAAAAATGCTGTAAAAGCCAACGTGGTAGATACATCGATTTTTGGTGAATTCAATCTGGATTATATCGGCCCTGTAGATGGACATGATCTTCGTACCTTGATCAAAGTATTACATAATGCGAAAAATCATGACGGGCCAATTGTTGTTCATGTCATGACAAAAAAAGGAAAAGGATATTCCTTTGCGGAAGAGGATAAAGAAGGAAACTGGCATGGCGTTTCTCAATTTGATCCACAAAGTGGTCAAACACTTGCGAAGATGCCAGCAGGTCATTTAAGCTGGAGTGAAGTGATTTCCAAAACACTGATAGACTTAGCCCAACAGGATGAACGTATCGTAGGAATTACACCTGCGATGATTGGCGGCAGCAAACTGCGTGATTTTTTCAATGAATTTCCTGAGCGGGCATTTGACTGTGGCATTGCGGAAGAACATGCCATGACGTTTGCGGCAGGGCTTGCCACAAGCGGCATTCGTCCTTTTATCTCCGTATACTCCTCATTCTTACAACGTGCATATGATCAAATCAATCACGATGTTGCTAGAATGGATCTACCTGTTGTCATTGGTATTGATCGTTGTGGTTTGGTTGGTGAAGATGGTGAAACCCATCATGGCGTTTTTGATATTGCGATGCTCAGAAGTATTCCCAATATGATTTTATCACAGCCAAAAGATGCGATAGAGGCACAAAATCTAATGTATACAGCCTTTCTGCAATCTCATCCTTTTACCATCCGATATCCAAGGGGAAATACCCCTTATCAAAAGCTAAAACATTATACACCACTTGAAATTGGCAGCTGGACCAGCTGGCAGATGGATACATATGAAGTCATCATTATCACTTATGGACCGGATGTTGATCGTATCATCTCAAAAGCCAAGGTGAATCAATTGCCAGTTAGAGTTGTGAATGCACGCTTCTTTAAACCAATCGATACCATGATGCTGGAAGAAATATGTGCACAGAAGAAGCCTGTCATCATTTATGAATCTGATATGTTGGCAGGAGGCTTATCCAGTGCAATTTTAGAATATGTCAATGATCATCATTTAGCTACAGAATTTATACGCTTGGGTATTCGTGATCATTATGTAACACATGGTTCTCTGCCACAGCTTCGTAAACTGGAGCATTTGGATATCAATTCCTTATGTGAACTGGTATTAGATTTGATCAGGGAGAAACATCATGCGAATTGATCAATACTTAGTGGAACATGGCTATGTGACAACCCGAAGCAAGGCACAGGATGCGATTAAAGCACAACGTGTTTCTGTAAATCAGCACATCATAACAAAAAATAGTTTTCAAGTCAAAGATGAGGATGATGTTCAAGTGGCATCATCCCAGCTTTCTTTTGTGTCACGGGCAGGATTTAAGCTATATGATGTCATAGAAGATTTTCAATTAAACTTAAAAGATCGTATCTGTATGGATGTAGGTGCCAGCACAGGAGGATTTAGTGATGTCTGTCTGCGGGAAGGCGCAAAGCTTGTTTATGCATTAGATGTAGGTAGTGATCAATTAGATCCTGCATTAAGAAATGATCCTCGTATCATCAATATGGAGCATACCAATTGCCGCTATTTAACCAAAGATATGTTTGATCAGATTCCTACATTCGCCTGCATGGATGTATCCTTTATTTCTATCAAACTGATTCTTCCAGCTATCAAAGAAGTCATGGATGATGTAGAGCTTGTGGCATTAGTAAAACCACAATTTGAAGCAGGAAAAGAACATATCGGCAAACATGGAATTGTAAAAGATAAAAAAATTCATGTACAGGTGTTAAAAGATATGATATCCTATGTACAGGAAGTTGGATTATATGTGCACCATCTACAGTCCAGCAGTATATTGGGGCGTGATGGAAATAAAGAATTTGTTATGCATATCAAATCTGAACCAACTAAGAAAAGTTTTGATTTAAAACGTATTGTAGAGGAACAAAAAATCATTCGTACATAAGCAAAGGTAGGTGTTGTATATGCTGCAGAGTATTTTTGTGAAGAATTTTGTATTAATTGATGAAGTATCCTTGGAATTTCAAAAGGGATTATCTGCATTTACTGGTGAAACAGGTGCTGGTAAGTCGCTTTTAATGGATGCCATTGGCGTTTTAAAAGGTGATCGTGCCAATGCCGGTATGGTAAAAAAAGGCTGTGATAAAGCAATCATTGAAGGCGCATTCCTCATTGAACATGAAGCTTTGATCAAACAGTTAGAAGCAGATGGTTTTGATATGGAAGAAGGCCTTTTGATTATCACAAGAGAAATCACAAAAGAAGGAAAAAGCACGACACGCGTGAATCATCGTGTTTCTTCTGTTTCCTATGTGAAAGAAATCATATCACGAATCGTGGATATCCACTCTCAGCATGATACACAATATCTGTTGAATGCACGTTATCATCTGTCTTTATTAGATAACTTTGTGAAAGAAGATGCGCTGCGTGAGGAGGTATACCATACATATCATGCTTATAAGAAAATCAAAGATGAATTGGAAGCAGCTTTATCCAGTGACTATAATGAAGATGATTTAGAGTACCTGACATTTCAGTTAAATGAGATTGATCAGGCAGAACTTAGAGAAGAAGAACTGGATGAACTGGAAACACAGTTAAAACGCATGCAGTCTTTTGAAAAAATCAGTGAAGGCGTACAAATTGCCATCGACAAGCTGGAACAGGAAGTGCATCCTGGTTTATATCAGGCTTTTAAACCACTTTCCACATTGCCAGATGATCGTTTGACAAAGATGTCTGAAACGTTAAGCGACCATTACTATCAAATGGAAGACATGATTAGTGAACTGCACGATTTCATGGATCAAATGGAGTATGATGAAGAAACGTTCAACACCATACAGGACCGTATCTTCTTGATACGTAAAATCTATCGTAAATATGGTGGAGATTATTCATCTGTAATGAAAAAACGTGAAGAACTGGATCGAAAGATTGACAGTATCCTACATCGTCAGGATTTTATCGCAAAACAGGAAACATATCTGAAAAAGGCAGAAGATACCTTTTTAAAGGCAGCACATAAACTTCATGATATCCGACAACTGAAAGCAAATGAACTTTCTGATTTAGTTGTACAGCAGTTAAAGGACTTACAGCTGGAGCATGCTCGTTTCAAGATTCAGTTTGAAACAATGGAAGGAAATGCCCATGGAATCGATAAAGTAGAATTTATGATTTCCATGAATGCTGGTGAAGCTTTAAAGCCATTATCCCAAACAGCATCCGGTGGGGAATTATCTCGTTTGATGCTGGGTTTAAAAACCGTATTTACTTCCCTTATGGGAATGGAAACCGTCATTTTTGATGAAATTGATACAGGTGTCAGTGGTAAAGTAGCGTTCGCCATTGGTAGAAAGATGAAACAGTTAAGTGAAACAGCACAGGTATTCTGTGTGACACATTTAGCTCCTGTAGCGGCATGTGCCAATACCCATTACATGGTAGAAAAACATCAGGATGAAGAAACAACACATACCAATATCGTTTATTTAAATGAGCAGGAAAGAATCATGGAACTGGCAAATATTGCCAGTGGTTCACAAAGTGAACATGCCATCAGTTCTGCGAAAGAATTATATGAAATAGCCCAAGGTCATAGGGAATAATTTACTAGAGTGCGCATCATCTAATGAGAGTAGACTAACTTTCAGGAGGTGATGCGTTTTGTATAAAAAAGTCTTATGTATCCTGACATCCTTCGCTTTTTTCTTTGGAAGTATTTCCGCCAAAGAACTGGTGCCAGGAGGTGAAAGTATTGGTATACAGGTGAGTTATGATGGTGTGCTGGTTAGTGGAACCTATACATTTATGGCAGGCAGCCAGCGAATTGATCCATCCCATGTCATCAAGGCAAATGATTTGATTATCGCAATCAATGGTGTAAAAGTTGCTTCTTTACAAGATATGGCCAATGAGATGAATAAATATCAAAAAGAAATCAATGATTTGACAATGACAATTATCCGCAATGATGCAAAGATGGATGTATCGATACAAACAAGTTATGATAAAACTGGTTTTCACAGTGGATTATATGTCAAAGATAAAATCACAGGTGTTGGTACGATATCTTATTATGATCCAGATACAGGAAGGTATGGTGCTTTAGGTCATGAAATTATGGATTCCGATACCCATACATTTGCGAAGGTTCATGAAGGAAATATTTATCCTGCCATTGTAGATGGTATCCAAAAGGCGAAAAAGAATGTTCCTGGTGAGAAACAAGCAACCATTGATTTCACAAAAAGTCTTGGTGACGTTGAAAAAAACAGCAGCCTTGGAATCTTTGGACAATATGATCTGTTGCCTGAAAACAAGCAGGCAATCGAAGTCGGCGATCATACAAAGGTGCATACAGGAAAAGCGATGATTTATACAGTATTATCTGGTAATCAGATAGAAATGTATCAAATTACCATTACAAAAGTGAATAAACAAAACAGCAGGGATATGAAGGGAATCGAATTAACTGTAGATGATCCTGCATTAACAAGTCAAACCAATGGCATCATACAGGGGATGAGTGGTTCTCCTATCATACAGGATGGAAAAATCGTTGGTGCCCTGACTCATGTTGTGACATCAGATCCTATGCGTGGATATGGAGTTTTCATTGATTGGATGCTGGAAGAAAGCGTTTTATAACGAATCTTCGACCTTTTTAACTACCGTATTTGGCAATATGTCAAAAACAATGGTAAAAAAGGTCGATTTTTCATTTTCTTTCTGCAAACTTTGCTAAAATTCTTTTTTCATTTGACAAAACTCGTGCTATTCTGCACCAATACACCGTATAATAAAGTAGGTAAAAGGAGAGAGAGGAACAATATGAACAACAAGATTCAGATTTATGTAGTAGACGATAGCTTAGAAATGATTCATTGTATGAAGGAAGCATTTGCGAAGAGCGATGTGTATCAAATCGTTGGCAGTGCAACGAATGGAGAACAATGTATTAAAGAATTACATGGAAAGCATATTGATGTATTATTGTTAGATTTAATTATGCCGAAGAAAGATGGTATCAGTGTGCTTTCGGATTTAAAAAAGAATAAGATTGAAATTGAACATATCGTATGTACGACGCCATTTGTCAATGATCTTATCGTTAATGCAGTATCGAATTATAAGATTGATTACATATTGATGAAGCCTTTTGAAATAACAGAGCTGGTAGAGAAATTAAATTTCGTGATTGGATTCAGTAAAAAACAGAACATGGCCGCCAGTATAGCGAAGGTCAATCTGAATGAGGATGAAAAGAAACGTATGGTAAAACTGGAACTGGAAGGAGAAATTACCGAAATCTTACATGAAATTGGAATACCTGCGCATATCAAAGGATATATGTATTTAAGAACAGCGATATTGGAAACCTATTTAAATGTTGATTTTCTAGGACAAATCACCAAAGTATTATATCCTGAGATAGCAAAGAAATATGCGACAACTGCTTCTCGAGTAGAAAGAGCAATACGTCATGCGATTGAGGTTGCATGGAACAGGGGCAATATTGATGCCATTGATGATATCTTTGGTTATACGATATCCGCCAGTAAAGCAAAACCAACCAATTCAGAATTTATTGCGATGATTTCTGATAAGCTGCGTTTGGAACATCGTATGAAGAATAAAAACAGTATGATAAAACAATATCGTTAAGGTAGATTTTTTCACAAAATTCCTTTATACTTATCCATAAAGGATGTGTTGTGTTTGAGTGCAAGAGTAATATTTCATATCGATTTAAATTCATTTTTTGCCAGTGCCGAGATTTTAAAAAACTCCGCATTGGCAGGACAACCGGTCGTTGTCGCAGGATTAAACCGCAGAAGTGTTGTATCTACTGCCAGTTATGAAGCAAGAAGCTATGGCGTACATAGTGCTATGCCTCTTCATATGGCGATGGAAAAATGTCCTGAGCTGGTAGTTGTACAAGGCGATTACAGCTGGTATGAGGAATTGAGTGAGCGTTTCTTTAAATATTTAAGAAAGTTTTCTCCTTTTATTGAACCAGCCAGTATTGATGAGTGCTACATGGATGTCACGGAGGCAATCAAGGCTTATAAACGTCCTTTAGATCTTGCTTGGATCATACAGAAAAATGTTATGGATGATTTAAGGCTGCCTTGCAGTATCGGTGTTGCGCCAAATAAATTTTTAGCTAAGATGGCCAGTGATATGCGAAAACCTATGGGAATCACAGTGCTTCGAAAACAGGAGGTACCAAGAAAATTATGGCCATTACCCATTAGTGATATGTGGGGTATTGGCAAGAAAAGTGTTCCTTTATTAATCGAGAATGGCATCGAAACCATTGGTGATCTAGCAAGTGAAGAAAACGAGAAAAAAGTGATGACATTACTAGGTAAACATGCATATGGCTTTATCCAGAATGCTAGAGGCAATGGAAGCAGTAAATTAAATTACAACCAGGGTGTACAATCCATATCCCAATCAACAACACTTGATCGCGATATCAGTGAATATGATGAAGTAAAAACCGTATTTATCCGTTTGGCGAAGTCATTAAGCGCAAGAGCTAAAGAAGAACGACTACAGGGAAAACTGATTTCTATATCTATACGCTATAGTGATTTTTCCAATATGGTAAGAAGTGTTAGTTTACAACACTATACCAATGATGTGAACGTATTGATTGAACATGCGTTATATCTATTTGACCACAACTACAGTGGTGCACCCATTCGACATTTAGGGATTGGGCTAGCATCATTTCAAAGTGCGAAAAGCGTTCATCAAATAAATATGTTTCAAGAGCCGATCGAAAACACCAATAAAGTAGATCTGGTACTGGAAGAATTAAATAAACAATTACCCAATGCCAATCTTACCACACTAGGCAGAATGAAAAAAAGCTGAATATGTCGAACGAAAAGAAGCTATGAAACTTCTTTTTTTTCATATGCTCTAGTAGAGGTGAGTACATGAAACAACAAGCATATCATGGCTTTTTCAGGAAATATCGTCACGTATATCTGTTTATCGGGATATTATTGATTGCAGGAATTGCGGCTGGACTTTATTTCAGTAAGACCATCGACATCAATGATATGAAAAATTTTACCAGTTATATGAATTCCATATCCAGTGATTCTACCTCTTTTTCGGCACAGCTGTTTTCAGGTATCATCTTCATCCTTTTTGTGTTTTTATTAGGTACCAGTATCATCGGCATCCCACTCATCAGTTTTATTATCTTTTCCAAGGGGATGCAGATTGGTTTCTCTTGTGCATTGTTTGTCTATACCTATCAATTAAAGGGTATCGCAGGCATTATATTAACATTATTTCCTCAACTAGTAATCGATTGTTTAGCAACTTTCTTAATATCCGCAAGTGCCATCCAGCTAAGTATGTATCTGATCATCTCTTGCAGCAATCGTGAGAAACTGGATTTTCACAGATTATTCAATTCGATTTTAAATGATTTGATCATCTGTTTTATCATGGTTATAGCAGAAGCATATGTAAAAGCTGATTTGATGGTCTGGTTTGTAAAACTGTTTAATCTCATAGGGAAATAAGGTAGCTGAATCTTGGATACAATGATATAATATACAGGAAAAAGTGAGGGATTCTATGGGTTATACGTATGATTTTATCAATGGCACAGATATTTATTTATATCAGGATGAAGAGATGTTTCGCATGAACAGCGATACCGCTTTATTGGCAAATTTCATGAAGATCAAACGAAACAATCGTGTATTAGATATCGGTACCAATAATGGTGCACTGTTGGCTGTCGCAAACAGCTTTGCACCATCTTGCTTAATCGGTATTGATATACAGGAAAAAGCAGTGGCACTTGCCCGTTATAATATGGAACAATTAAACATTCCCCATGCACAGATTTTGTTGGGAGATGTCAAGGATATGAAAATGCCAAAGGTTGATGTGGTCATCTGTAATCCTCCATACTTTCCAGATCACACCACAAGCGCAAAAAATGAAACGGAAGCACTTCGAATCGCACGTCATGAAATCTATCTATCTTTAGATACACTTGCGAAAAAAAGCTGGGGAGGCACTTGATGAAAAGGGGCGCTTTTATTTGGTGCATCGAAGTGATCGTCTGATCGATATTGTCACAACACTTCGTACATATCGTCTGGAAACAAGGAGTATTCAATTTGTTTATGATGAAAACAAAAAGGAAGCAATTTCAGTTTTGATTGAAGCTATTAAAGATGGAAAACCAAACTGTCATATTTTAAAACCAATCTATAAGACACGTTCATAAGTTTCAGGGTCTTTTTATGAGAAATAATAAGAAAGCTGTGGTATAATAATTTAGGTGGTTTAAATGAATATCGATGAAGCAAAAGAAGATTATATCCACTATATCCGTGTTGTTGTTCAAAAATCGCTGGCGACGGTTTCTTCCTATACCCATGATTTAGATTTATATACTGCATATTTAAATAATCAGGGGATTTCATGTATGGAAGATATTACCGTTTCCCATCTACAGGATTTTCTTGCCATACAAAGTGATCAAAAAGCAGCTGGCAGCGTCAATCGAATGATCGTATCGATTCATATGTTTCATCGTTTTATCAGTATGAATAATCCAGACATTGATGATCCAAGCCAGCATATACATGGACGAAGGACAAGCAAAAAACTGCCAAAGTATTTTAATGTTCATGATATTGAAATACTCTTAGACAGCTTTGATGAAAGTGATCAGGGACTGTTTGATAAAGCCATACTGGAAGTATTATATGGCTGTGGACTTCGTGTTAGTGAGTTATGCGGACTTCATATGTCTATGATCAATCTGGACCATGGCTTTTTACGGGTCATTGGTAAAGGGGATAAAGAACGTATGATTCCTATGCATCAAAGAAGCATTGATGCTTTACAAAATTATATCGTTCATGTACGCCCACAATGGCTGAAGAAAAAAACACAATATGTATTTGTGAAGGCGAATGGAAACCCGTTATTAAGACAGGATGTACATAAACTGATCAAAGCCAGATTACATATGTTAGGATTGAATGAAGCATTAAGTGCCCATAGCTTTCGCCATAGTTTTGCGACACATCTGCTTGATGGTGGCGCTGACTTGCGTGTGGTACAGGAATTGCTGGGGCATAGTGATATCGCAACCACACAGATTTATACCCATATACAGAATAAAAAACTGAAGGATGCCTATACATCCTTTCATCCATTCGCAAAGGAGGATAAAAACGATGAAAAAATATAAGCGTATATTTACAATCGTCATCGATTCCTTAGGTGTAGGCGCTATGCCAAATGCTGCCCAATATGATGATGAAGGCAGTGATACCTTAGGACATATTGATGAACATATGAAACCATTTAATATTCCTTATCTTGCTGATTTAGGACTTGCAAATCTACATCCTCTTCAACATGTAGAATCACGTGTAAACCCACTTGGGTATTATACAAAGATGTTAGAAGCAAGTGTTGGAAAAGATACGATGACCGGTCATTGGGAAATGATGGGATTACATATCACGACACCTTTTCAAACATTCACGGAAACAGGCTTTCCAAAAGAACTGCTGGATGAGTTAAGTAAACGCTGTGGTCATAAGATTATTGGAAATAAAGCGGCTAGTGGCACAGCCATATTAGAAGAGCTTGGCCAACAATCCAATGATACTGGAGATATGATTGTATATACAAGTGCAGATAGTGTGCTTCAAATCTGTGGCAATGAAGAAACATTTGGCTTAGATGAATTATACCGTTGTTGTGAAATTGCCAGAGAATTGACTATGAAAGATGAATGGAAAGTTGGACGTGTGATTGCTAGACCCTATGTAGGTAATTGCAAGGATGGTTTTACACGTACATCCAATCGTCATGACTATGCATTAAAGCCTTATGGAGAAACAACATTAAATGCATTGAAGAATGCTGGCTATGATGTGATTTCTATTGGAAAGATCAAGGATATCTTTGATGGTGAAGGAATCACACAGGCATATAAATCAAAAAGCAGTGTACATGGAATGACACAAACATTAGAAGTCATGGATCAGGATTTTACTGGTTTATGCTTTGTGAATCTTGTGGATTTTGATGCCTTATGGGGACATCGTAGAAATCCTGTTGGATATGGAAAAGAATTGGAAGCATTTGATCAGTCTTTAGGACTTGTATTAGATAAATTAAAATGTGATGATTTATTGATCATCACCGCAGACCATGGAAATGATCCTACCTATAAAGGCAGTGATCATACCAAAGAAATGGTACCATTTTTAGCATATTCACCATCGATGAATGGTCATGGTTTATTGCCATACAGTGATAGCTTTGCGATGGTTGGCGCAACCATTGCGGATAACTTTGATGTGGCAATGCCTGAACATACGATTGGTAAGAGTATATTAGAGGAACTCAGATAGAATAGAGAAGGAGTGTACGTAAAATGAGTAACTGTAACAGTTGTCCTAGTAAAGGAACATGTGGCAAAAGTGAAGATTCTTGTGGAATCCAGAACAATGTCAACAACAAGATCAAACACGTGATTGGCGTGATGAGTGGAAAAGGCGGTGTTGGAAAAAGCAGCATGAGTGTATTGCTTGCGAAAGCACTTGCGGATATGGGATATCAGGTAGGTATTATGGATGCTGATATCACTGGTCCAAGTATTCCTCGTCTAATGGGGCTGGAAAGAGAAAAAGCATATGGAACAAATGATGCTATTCAGCCAGTTATAGATAAAGACGGTATTAAAGTCATGTCATTAAACTTCTTAATGGAAGATGAAAACCAGCCAGTTGTATGGCGTGGTCCAATTGTTGGCAATGCGGTACGTCAGTTCTGGACAGATGTTATCTGGGGAGAATTGGATTACCTGTTAATTGATATGCCTCCTGGAACAGGAGATGTTGCTTTGACGGTATTACAGAATATACCTGTCAATGGGGTTGTCATGGTATCTACACCACAGCCAATGGTTTCTATGATTGTATCAA
Organism: Absiella sp. AM29-15; assembly: GCF_003434225.1. Classification (NCBI taxonomy): domain Bacteria; kingdom Bacillati; phylum Bacillota; class Erysipelotrichia; order Erysipelotrichales; family Erysipelotrichaceae; genus Amedibacterium; species Absiella sp. AM29-15. The sequence continues at coordinate 199,535 of NZ_QVFL01000004.1, read as the reverse complement.
AAGCAATCAATATGTGCCATCAGGTAGAAGTACCAGTATTAGGTGTTATTGAAAACATGAGCTATGTTGTATGTCCTGATTGTGGTAAACGTATTGAAATCTTCCAGCAGAAGAATACAGAGGATTTCTTAAAAGAAAACAATTTGGAATTGTGGGCAGAATTGCCTATGACACCAAGCATCAATATGATTCATCAGGATGATAACTTTGACAGCGAAACAGCAAAAGAAATGAAAGCATGGATTCAGCCAGCTGCTGAAAAACTGGTAGAAAAATTCAAATAAGCAAGAAAGGCCGATTTTTTGGCCTTTTTTTCTGTCACAAGAGCATTAGAAAAGAATATCTTTAAATATCCATATTTTTCAATGTGAAAAAATATGAAAAATAATGTGAAAATTATTTCCTTTTACGATGATTTGTGCTATATTATTAAAGGATTTTTTGACACAAGAAAACCTTAAAAAATCCCTAAGGAGGAATCATATTATGCCAGGTTATGTAGTAGTAGGTACCCAATGGGGCGATGAAGGAAAAGGGAAGGTCGTAGACTATCTTGGATCAAAAATGGATTATGTCGTTCGTTTTCAGGGTGGAAACAACGCAGGACATACGGTAGTTGTAAAAGATGAAAAAGTAGTTTTACATCTTTTACCTAGTGGTGTTCTTCAAAAAGCAACATGTGTGATTGGACCAGGTGTTGTTGTAGATCCATTCGTGTTTCTTGATGAAATCAAGGCACTGGAAGACAAAGGAATGCATACAGATCATGTGAAAATATCTGATTGTTCCCACATCATTATGCCATATCACGTATTGTTAGATGAATTAATTGAAGAATCATTAAAAGATAATAAAATTGGTACAACCAAACGTGGTATCGGACCATGTTATGCTGATAAATATTCACGTACAGGACTTCGCATGGGCGATCTTCTGGACTTTGAAAGCTTTAAAAAGAAACTGAAAACGGCAGTGGATATGAAAAACATAACCTTTCAGAAAGTATATGATCATAAAGGCTTTGACTATGAAGAACTGGTTCAAAGATTTGAAAAGATCAAAGATTTGTTAACACCAAGAATCATCAATGCCCAGATTGAAGTCAATCAGGCATTAGATGAAAATAAACAAGTATTATTTGAGGGTGCGCAGGCAGCTATGCTGGATATCAATTATGGAAACTATCCATATGTGACATCTTCTTCACCAACAAGTGCAGGTGTATGTACAGGTGCAGGCGTATCACCTAAAAAACTGGATGTGATCATTGGTATTGCCAAAGCATATTCTACCCGTGTGGGAGAAGGTCCATTTGTTTGTGAGCTGTTTGATGACATGGGAGAAACACTAAGAACAAAAGGTCATGAATTTGGCGCAACAACTGGCAGACCAAGACGTTGTGGATGGTTAGATGTCAATGTTGTACGTCATGCGGCAATGATCAATGGTTTAACAGATTTGGTCATTACGAAACTGGATATCCTAACGGGTATCAAAACAATCAAAATGTGTGTTGCATATGAAATTGATGGAAAACGTTATGACTATATTCCAAGCAGCGTAGAAGATTTAGCAAAAGCCAAACCTATCTATGAAGAATTTGAAGGCTGGAATGAAGATATATCCAAAATGCATACGTATGAGGAACTGCCAGAGAACGCAAAAAAATATCTGGCACGTATCGAAGAACTTACAAAGACAAAGATTTCCATGATCTCTGTTGGTCCAGAACGAAACTGCAATATCGTTGTGAAAGAAATGATAAAATAATCTATTGAACAAAGGCGTTCATGAAGAGAAAAACAACTGCTTTTTCTATCTTCATAAACGCTTTTTTTTATTGTTTTCGGATGAAGTGGATACACTAACAATGATAAACGAGGTGAACAAATGAAACTAAATGTTTTAATCGTATCCAGTCAAAGAAGCCTGAATCAATGTATCAAAGAGATACTATTGAAAGAAAGTGTATCCATCATCACTTTCTGTGATCGACTTGATCAAATAGAAGAAGAATGTAAAGAAATGACATATGATATGATGATTGTAAATGAGGACAGTATCCATGACATCCATAACCTCATGATCTATCATAAAAAATTTTCCTGCATCATTGTATGCTTGAAGCATCAAGTAAAAGAATCATATCTTCAACAATGCAAGGCACATCATATGGTGATCTTGATGAAACCAATAAAAAAACATGTATTCACACAGATCCTACAGGTTTGTATACAATCACAGCTTCAGATGAAAGAAAACAATCAAAAACTGCAAGCATTAAACCAGCGTTATCAGGAATTAAAGATCATTCATCATGCAAAATATCTGTTGATGGAAAAGGAACATTTAAAGGAATCACAAGCCCATCGTATGATTGAAAAACAAGCGATGGATAAACGATGCAGTAAACTTGCGATAGCGCAAAGATATATTAAAAAATATGAAGAAAAAGGAGAATAAGTGTATGTGTAAATTTATATTTGTGACTGGTGGTGTTGTTAGTGGTCTTGGAAAAGGTATCACAGCAGCATCGTTAGGAAGATTATTAAAATCAAGAGGATTAAATGTAACGGCGATGAAATTAGACCCATATATCAATGTGGATCCTGGCACCATGAGTCCTTATCAGCATGGAGAGGTCTTTGTGACAGAAGATGGTAGTGAAACGGATTTGGATTTAGGTCATTATGAACGTTTCATGGATGAAGACTTAAATCAGTATTCTAATATCACAACAGGAAAAGTTTATTGGAATGTCCTACAAAAAGAACGTGCAGGTAAATATCTAGGAGAAACTGTACAGGTAATACCACATATCACCAATGAAATCAAAGAACATATCTATTTGGCCCAGCAAAAAAGCAAGGCAGATGTCTTGATCTGTGAGGTTGGCGGTACTACTGGTGATATCGAAAGTCAGCCATTTTTAGAAGCCATACGTCAGGTAGCCCTTGAAAAAGGCAGAGCGAATTGCATCTATATGCATGTGACATTGATCCCCTTTATTGAAGGCAGCAATGAACCTAAATCCAAGCCAACTCAGCATTCCGTTAAAGAACTGCATTCCTATGGTATCTTTCCTGATATCTTGATTGCTAGATGTAATCGTCCTATTGACGAACAAATTAAGGAAAAAATCTCATTGTTCTGTGATATTCCAAAGGATTGTGTTATTGAAAATAAAACCTTGGATTCCTTATATGATGTACCATTTATGCTGCAGCAGCAGGGCCTGGATGATATCATATGTAAACATTTCAGCTTTGATACTCCACAAGCCGATTTATCTGCATGGTCATCTTATATAAAGGAAACAGAGAACATGAACCATGTGAATATTGCGCTGATTGGAAAATATGTCAAGCTGCATGATGCATATCTGTCTGTAATAGAATCTTTACATCACGCAGGCTTTGTGAACCATGCGCATATCCATATCAAGTGGATCGACAGTGAAACAATCACAAACGATAGTATACAGGAATTATTAAGCGATGTGCAGGGCATCTTAATCCCTGGTGGATTTGGAAGCAGGGGAGTAGAAGGAAAGATACTTGCGGCTACATATGCACGTGAACACAATATTCCATATCTTGGGATCTGTTTGGGTATGCAGATTGCTTCTATTGCATTTGCCCGCAGTGTTCTACAATACAAGGATGCCAATTCTATTGAATTTGATCAAGACACCACACATCCTGTAATTCACTTTATGGATACTCAGAATGATGATTTACAAAAAGGTGGCACCATGCGATTAGGTGCTTATCCTATGCGTATAAAAAAAGACACACAACTATATGCCTGTTATCAAGAAATAGAAATAAGTGAACGTCATCGTCATCGTTATGAATTCAATCAAGCGTATCGAAAAGCTTTTGAACAGCATGGCATGATCATATCTGGAACATCATTAGATGATGAGCTGGTAGAAGCAATTGAATATTCTGACAATGATTTTTATATTGGTGTACAATATCACCCTGAATTTAAAAGCCGTATCAACCGGCCACATCCTTTATTTGTAAATTTTGTGAGATATGCATTAAAGCATAAATAAAAGCATCATCACAGCTGTATGATGCTTTTTTTCATATATTAAACGTTGATATCCGCATGCATGCCTAGTGCGGATTTTTCTTGTTCCAGAATAGGATCAATATAATCTCTAAAGAATTCAACTGTCTGATTTGGTGCACGTCCTACAAAGTTTTCAGGGGACATGATGGATTTTAGTTGTTCCATATCCTGAGGGAATGCATCATCATGAGCGATTCTTTCCAACAAATCATTTTCTTTACCTTCTACTTTTACCATTTTACCAGCTTCCATAGAATGTACACGAATATGTTCATGTAACTCCTGACGATCGCCACCAGCTTTTACAGCATCCATCAAGATCATTTCTGTTGCCATAAAAGGCAGCTCTTTCATCAAATGAGATTCAATAACCTTAGGATATACAACCAGACCATCTGTGATATTCAAGTATAAATCTAAAATACCATCAATGGCAAGGAATGCTTCTGGAATACTGATACGTTTATTTGCGGAATCATCCAGAGTTCTTTCAAACCATTGTGTAGCAGCAACGATGGCAGGATTTAATGTATCCGCAATCACATAGTTGGCAAGGGAAGCCATACGCTCACTTCTCATAGGATTACGTTTATAAGCCATAGCACTAGAGCCAATCTGTCCCTTTTCAAAAGGTTCTTCTACTTCTTTTAAATTTTGTAGTAAACGAATATCATTAGAGAACTTATGTGCACTTTGTGCAATAGCCCCCAAAGCGTTTAAGATACGAGAATCCACCTTACGGGAATATGTCTGTGTAGATACAGGATAGCTTTCCTTATATCCCATCTTATCCGCAACCATCTGGTCTAATTTCTTTACTTTATCTTCATCATTATCAAATAATTCCATAAAGCTTGCCTGTGTACCAGTGGTTCCTTTACATCCACGAAGCTTTTTATTTTCTAATAAATAACAGATATCTTCATAATCCATTAACAGATCCTGTGCCCAGATTGCTGCACGTTTTCCAAGTGTTGTTGGCTGTGCAGGCTGGAAATGTGTAAATGCCAAAACTGGCAGATCTTTATATTCCAATGCAAATTTTTCTAATTCTGCAAGAACATTTACCAGCTTTTTCTTTACCAGCTCCAAAGCTTCATACATGATGATAAGATCTGTGTTATCTCCAACGAAACATGAAGTAGCGCCTAAATGAATGATGCCTTTTGCATTAGGACATTGTTCACCATATGCATAAACATGGCTCATCACATCATGACGAACGATTTTTTCACGCTCTTTTGCGACATCGTAATTGATATCCTCTGCATGTGCTTTTAATTCATCGATTTGTTCCTGTGTGATATCCAAGCCCAGCTCTTTTTCACTTTCCGCAAGTGCAATCCACAGCTTTCTCCAAGTCTTGAATTTTTTGTCCTGAGAGAATAACTGCTGCATTTCTTTTCCTGCATAACGCTGTCCTAAAGGACTTTCATATCTATCGTACATATGTATGATTCCTTTCTTTTATTTGATGCCTAAACGGCGATATACTTCCTGGTATGCATCTTCTACATTTCCAAGATCTCGTCTGAAACGATCCTTATCTAAATGATCATGTGTATGAATATCCCAGAAACGACAAGTATCAGGAGAGATTTCATCTGCCAGCACGATTTGATCATGATAACGGCCAAATTCCAGTTTAAAATCAATTAATTCAATATCTGCGGCTTCGAAAATGTGTTTTAGCTCTTCATTTACTTTAAATGCCATATCAGAAATAGTATCAATATCTTGCTGGGTAGCAATACCAATTGCCAATGCCATGTAGTGATTGATCATAGGATCACCTAAATCATCATTTTTATAGCTGAATTCAAGTATTGGACATTTCAATTCCATACCTTCTTCAAGGCCCATACGTTTTGCGAAGCTTCCCGCAACTTTATTACGGACAATCACCTCCAAAGGTACGATTTCCACCTTTTTCACTAACGTTCTACGATCATCCAGTTCTTCGATAAAATGTGTTGGGATGCCTTTTTCTTCCAGCTTTTGTAGTAAGAAGTTAGTCATTTTGTTGTTTACAACACCTTTGCCTATGATCGTTCCTTTTTTTGCTCCGTTGAATGCTGTCGCATCATCCTTGTAATCAACGATCACCTGATCAGGGTTCTCAGTAGCAAAAACCTTTTTTGCCTTACCTTCGTATAACATTTCTAACTCTTTCATTTTGTTCGTCCTCCATATGTAGAACACTTTGAGGCAATGATTCAGCGTAAGAAAAATCAGCTGAACCACCCACCTGAATTTTCTACCTTTCAATTATAGGGCAGTGTTTTTTTGATGTCAATAAACATATGAAAAAAACTGTAAATAGGGGAATGATATGACTTCCTATTTACAGTTTCTAAATTTTCTATTTACCTAAAATCATGTTTGTTAAATCAACAGGATCAACAATCGCGCCATCTTTATAAACACGCATGTTTCCAGAAGCAATTTCGTCAATCAGAATTACTTCATCATTGTTGTAACCAAATTCGAATTTGATATCATACAGATCAAGACCTTTTTTCTTCAAATCATCTGCAACGATCTGTGTGATTTTTAAAGTCTGTTCTTTCATGCTGGCGAATTGTTCTTCACTCATGATACCAAGAGCTGCAAGACCTTCACTTGTGATTAGTGGATCACCTTTCGCATCATCTTTTAACGTAGTTTCAACATAGCCCCCAACAAGAGGTGTACCATCTTCGATATAATCACCATAACGACGGATAAAGCTTCCTGTAGCAACTAGACGACAGATAACTTCCAATCCTTTACCAAATACTTTGGCAGGCAATACTTCCATTGTAGCATTTTCGATATCAGCACTAACATAGTGAGTTTTGATACCTGCATCTTTTAAAATTTCAAAGAAGTGAATAGAAGTTTCAAGGTTTGCTTTTCCAATACCTTCGATTGTTAAACCGACAGAGTTTTCACCTGGATCAAATACGCCATCTTTTCCAGTGCAATCATCCTTGAATTTCAACATTACGTTTCCATTGTCTAATGCGTAGACATCTTTTGTCTTACCTTCGTAAATTTTTTTCATGATTTTCCTCCATTTATCATAACACGATTATTATATCATTATTTTTTTGAATTTCTATGTAAAATTTGGCATTTACACTATTTTTTTAAAATTTTTTTCTGATTTTATTCATCAAAAACACAAAAACGACGCATTTATCAATTAATAAACAGCTGGAAACACATAATAAGAAAGAAAATGACATAAAAAGACATGTTAACGTGGAACTTTTCACTCATTCCATGTATAATAAAAAAGTCTAAAAAGAACAATTACTTCCAAGGGAGGAATTATATGAATACGATTTCTATTTTAGCAACAAAACTTTCAGCGTTCTTATTAAGGCTGATTCACAGAGGCGGCTCTATGCCAGGCTCTATCGGATTGAAGATATCCCCACATGTTTTGAAAAGTCTGAAAATCAACTGTCCCGTCATTCTGGTAACAGGCACCAATGGAAAAACATCTACCAGCAATATGATTGCGGATATGATGATACATGCCAATAAAAAAGTTATCAATAATCGAAAAGGGGATAACCTGAAAGAAGGAATCACCACGGCCCTTTTAACCAATACCGGATTTAACAAAAAGGTACATGCGGATGCCATTGTATTGGAAGTAGACGAATTAAATATTCCATTCATTATGAAGAATCTTCATGTAGATGCGCTGGTTGTGACAAATTTCTTTCGAGATCAGTTAGATCGTGCTCGTGAGATGGAACAGCTAATTCAAAAAATCGAATCAGCGATCAAAGATTATGATGGTACACTTGTTTTAAATGGCAATGATCCTAATGTTGTACGTTTAAAAGATGCTGCGCCAAAGGCGAAAACACAATACTTTGGTATTCATGAATGTGCAACTAGTATGAAAAAAACAAATGAAGCCAGTGAAGGAAAATTCTGTCCTCGTTGTGGAAAGCGTCTGGATTATGATTTCTATCAATACTCTCACATTGGTGTATTCCATTGCTCTGGCTGTGATTTCAAAACACCTGAATTAGATATTGCTGGAGATGTGATTGATATCCCAAGACGATTATTTAAATGGCAAAACGAAGAATTCTGTGCACCTCAAGGCGGCTTATATACGATGTATAACTGTATCGCTGTTTTGGCAGTTGCGGATTTATTTAACATTCCAGCTACATGCGCAAAAAAAGCATTCAAAGAAATCAAAGTACCAGATGGTAGAAATGAAACATTTACATATCATAACCATTCTCTGATTTTAAACCTTGTGAAAAATCCAACAGGCGCAAACGAAGTCATGAAAGTCATTGAAGAGGATCATAGTAAGAAAACCATTTTGATCGTATTAAATGATCATGCACAGGATGGTACGGATGTATCATGGATCTATGATACCTTCTTTGAAAAATTGATGTGTGAAGAAACAACGAAAATCATTGTATCTGGTACACGGTGTTATGATATGGCGCTACGTTTCAAATATGGTGGATATACTGGTGAAATGGAAGTATATGAAAACCTGAAAGACAGCGTCAGCGCATTATTGAAGGCTGATACAACGCTATATGCGATTGCGACCTATACCGCACTGCAGCCAGTGAGAAATCTGCTGATAAGCGAAATGAAAGCGTAAGAAAGGATGTGCTGACATGGAGTTGAATGTATGTTGGATGTATCATGATATCATGGATTTATATGGTGATAAAGGCAATATGATGGTTTTAAAGAAACGTTGCCTTGATCGTGGCATCCAAATAAAAATAGATACCTTGTCTATCAAAGATGAGTGTGATTTATCAACATATGATTTATTATTTCTTGGCGGTGGAGCCGATAAAGAACAAAAAATGTTAATTGACGATTTATTATCAAGAAAAGAAAACATTGCGAAAGCAATGAATGAAAATACTTTTATACTATTGATATGTGGTGGCTATCAATTGTTTGGACAATATTATATAAGCGCAGACAATGAAAAAATCGAAGGGTTGAAATTCTTTGATTATTATACAGAAACAGGCTCTAATGGAACACGTTGTATTGGTAATATCGCAATAGAATGTGATCTTGACGGCAACAAAATTACTGCTGTTGGTTTTGAAAATCATGGTGGGCAAACATGCAATGTTAAAGCTCCATTAGGACATGTTCTACATGGATATGGAAACAGCTTTGAAGGAAAACAGGAAGGATTCTATAATGGTCAGGTACTTGCGACATATATGCATGGACCATTACTTCCAAAAAATCCAGAAATCACAGATTTTGTTATTTATAAAGCATTAAAGAAAAGAAATCCTGATATTGCATTACAGGATTTAGCCCCACTAGATGATACGCTGGAGCATCAAGCAAAAGACTATATGTTAAAAAGATTAAGTTCAAAATAACTATACATAAAAAGTAGGCAAGGGAAGTCAGGTTAAAAATACCTGGCTTTTTTGATGTAAAACATGATAAATGATAATTTATATATGATGGTGTATCTTATGAAAATGCATGTATCATGAATGTTATTTGTACAGGGATATGATATCTATTACGGCAAACAAGATTGACTTTATAGATTTTATACAATACATGATAAGATACATATGTATAATAGATTATAAGATTATGCTTAATACTAAAAGGAATAAGGAATGATATAGGTATTTATTTGGATGTAATTTGCAATGAGATGAAAAAGACTGGTGATTATACATCTGGTTGCAAAATAGAATATAGCTTTCACAAAAAAGATAAGCTGAACAAAGAATGAATAATAGATGTATCTTTATCAAAGAATCAATAATTATAAAGAAATCTAATGAAATATCATATTTTAAAGATTTTTTATAATCTCAAATTATAACATAATATATATTATGCGAAGTAATGTATAAAATAAGAAGTGGAAGTCAGGAGAATAATACCAAACTTCCACTCATTCATTAATCGTTGTTTCTTCTGTTATTACCTAAGATCATTAGTAAAATTCTTAAGATTTGTGCCAATGTGGCAAGCACAGCTGCTACATATGTGAAGGCTGCAGCTTTTAACATTCCTTTGACATAAGGTTTTTCATCTTCGTTGATCATATGCATGCTTTGTAATTGTTTAATTGCTCTGCTGGATGCATTGAATTCTACAGGTAGTGTGACAATCTGGAATAACAGAACCACACAAATCATGGATAATCCAATATATAATACAACTGGTGTTGATACAAACATGAATAGACCAATTGTTAATATAACCCAGCCAAGCTGTGATGCAATGTTTGCGACTGGCAGGATGCGGTTACGTATTGCGATAAAGCCATAATGTTCTTTATGCTGAATAACATGCCCTACCTCATGCGCTGCTACTGCAATGGATGCAATACTTGTGTTGTAGTAGATATCACTTGATAAACGTACAACATGATGTACGGGATCATAATGATCACTTAAACTTCCACCAGTGCTAACTTCTACTGGAACATTATGAAGTCTATTCGCATCCAGAATCATTCGTGCAGCATCTTTTCCTGTAATACCTTTTTCGTTTCTTATTTGTTTATATCGATTATATGCACGTTGTACACTAGATTGGGCAATCATGATGATAACAAATGCAAATATATATAATAAATATTGTTGTGAGTAATAACCAGACAGGATCATATGATTCTACCTCCTAATATATCTCTAATTGCTCAACATTATAACATACAAATGTGTGAGAAACAACAACCAAAATTTAACAAAAAAAGGACAAATTCGATGTCCTTTATTTATCCTTATTTTACAGCGTCTTTTAATGCTTTAGCAGCTTTAAATTTAGGAGATTTTGAAGCAGCAATTTCGATTGGTTCTTTAGTAGCTGGGTTGATTCCTTTACGTGCAGCACGTTCGCTAACTTCAAATTTACCGAAACCAGAAATATCAACTTTGCCACCGTTTGCTAAAGTTTCAGCAATTTCATCAAATACTGTATCAACTGCAACAGTCGCATCTTTCTTTGTCATTTCTAATTTTTCTGCAACGCTTTCAACTAATGCTTTTTTATTTAAAATTTCACTCATGTTTATTACCTCCAACATGAGTATATAATACCATTGCAAAGCCTTTTTTTCAATACATTTTAAGAAAAATAAATAAGAATTAAGAAATCACATCATTTTTCTATAATTTATAAAACGATTGCGATAACGTTTCCTTTCCCCTTATTCACAAGCTTCGTCAGAATATCTTGTAAACGGATTCTTGCGGCTTCCGGTATCATAGATAGTTTTGCGTTTAAACCATCGCGAATCAGATCACTTAATTTGCGGCCAAAGATATCGCTGTCCCAGATAGAACCATCATCGTTTCCTTCATCTCTTAGCAGATAACGTATTAATTCTTCACTTTGTTCTTTGCTGCCAATAATCGGCTCAAAGCTTGATTCTACGTCGACTTTTATCATATGGATACTTGGTGCTATCGCTTTTAATTTAACGCCATAGCGGCTTCCCTGCTTGATGATTTCAGGCTTGCTTAACTCAATATCCTGTAAAGAAGCACTAGCAAAGCCATAGCCTGTCTGTTTTACCATTTTAAGGGCACTGGAAATCGTATCATATTCCCGTTTGGCTTTGCTGTATTCCTGCATCAATGCAATCAATTCGCTTTTATCTTTGATTTCTACGCCAATGATCTCTTTGAGTATTTCATTATACAGTCCGTTTTTTATTGTGATATCAACATTCACAACCCCTGCACCTGTATCAATTGTCGCAATATTGCTGCTATCGATATATTCATTTTCATTTAATACATCTTTGATATTTTCAACTTCTTTTAATTTTTCTACACTGGACATACTGTCCTGAATCGTTTGATTAAAGCTTTTCTTTAGCCAGTGTTCATCATCTAATACTGCAATCCATTGTGGCATGTTGATATTGATTTCTGAAACTGGGAATTCATATAGTGCTTCTCTCAGGATATCGTGGACATCATTTTCACTCATATTGTTAACTGCGATTGCAAGTACAGGTACTTCATATTTTTCTTTTAGTTTATCTACAACTGCCTTACATGCCAGTGAATTTACATCACTGCTGTTTACAACTACAATAAATGGTTTTCCAATGCTTTTTAATTCATCAATGACTTCTGCTTCTGCCTCAATATAAGCTTCTCTAGATAAGTCGGAAATACTGCCGTCCGTTGTTACAACAATGCCAATCGTTGAATGATCCTGAATAACTTTCTGTGTACCGATTTTTGCTGCCTCATTAAAAGGCATAGCTTCATCACTCCATGGTGTTCTTACCATGCGGATACCATCTTCATCCTTGTATCCTTTGGCTTCCGGTATTACATAACCTACACAGTCCACAAGACGTACATTCACAGTAAATCCATCTTCAAATTCGATTGTAGCGGCATTATTAGGCACAAATTTGGGTTCGGTGGTCATGATGGTCTTTCCAACGCCTGCTTGAGGCAGTTCATCGATCATACGTGCTTTTTCATATTCGTCATTCACATAAGGAATGACTGCTTTTTCCATGAATTCTTTGATGAAAGTTGATTTTCCAACACGTACAGGGCCTACGATACCTAAGTATATATCACCACCGCATCTCTGTGCTATATTTTTTAAAATTTCTGTGGTATTCATTGTTTATCCTCCCTTAGTCACTCTAAACTTATGATATCTGTTCATGTTTTATGCCTCTTGAATAAAAGAAAAAGCCGATGTTTTCTTTCATCGACTTATTTCTGATTTAATAATTGAGCAACTAATGCTTCAACTTCATCATTACATGCTCCACATACTGTTCCTGCACCTGTCTTTTCTTGTACCTGTGCAAAGTTTTGACAGCCGGAAGCTATTGCATCTTTGATGTCTTTTACACTGACACCAAGGCAATAACAAACAATATCATCATCATTCATATCTAACACTCCTCGTATTTAGTATGAACTTTTGATTATTGTTTATTCAGCGTTACCTACTTCACTTAATGTTAAGCCTTTATTTTGTTCTGTTGCCCATTTGATTCCCCAGTTGTTCATGAAGATGATCAGATTTCTGCCTTTTAAATCACGAACACGTTTTGATTCGCTTGTCAAATTCAATGTATTTGGATCAATGCTTTGATCATCAATCCAGCGAACACATTGATATGGCAGAATTTCTAGTTTGATATCAACATTATATTCACTCTTTAATCGCTGTTCCAATACGTCAAACTGTAAGACACCTACGCCTCCGACAATGATTTCTTCCATACCGATATTGATTTCCTGGAATACCTGAATTGCACCCTCCTGGGCAATCTGTGTAATTCCTTTGATGAACTGTTTACGTTTCATAGTATCACGCTGTGTTACACGTGCGAAGTGTTCTGGCGCAAAGGTTGGAATTTTTTTAAATTCAAATTTCATAGATGGATCACATAAGGTATCGCCAATGGAAAAGATTCCTGGGTCAAAGACACCAATTACATCCCCTGCATATGCTTCATCGATGATTTCACGATCTTGTGCCATAAACTGCTGCGGTTGTGATAGTTTCACTTTCTTATTCTGTTGCATTAAAGTGACTTCCATGCCTTTTTCAAAACGGCCACTGCAAATACGCATAAATGCGATACGATCACGATGTGCTTTATTCATGTTGGCCTGAATCTTGAATACAAAGGCAGAGAAACGTTCATCAAATGGATCAATTTCCCCAATGGATGATTCCCTTGGAAGTGGAGATGTTGTCATATCAAGGAAATGACTTAAGAATGGCTCTACACCAAAGTTTGTTAACGCACTACCAAAGAAAACAGGCGTCATCTGTCCATGATTGATTTTGTCTTTATCAAATTGTGTACTGGCAATATCCAGCAATTCACTATCTTCTTTTAGCTTTTCAAAGAAATGATCACCTAATACAGAACGAAATGTTTCATCTTCTAAGCTGCCTTCTGTAACTTCTGCGGCTTTCATACCATGATCTCCACCATGGAATGCGATGATACGTTTATGATCACGTTCATAAACTCCTTTGAATTCTTTACCGGAACCAATTGGCCAGTTCATAGCATAAGTTTCCATGCCTAGTTCTGATTCGATATGTTCAAGCAGTTTGAAGGGATCCATCGCGGCACGATCCATTTTATTAATGAATGTGAAAATAGGAATATGGCGTAATAAACATACTTTAAATAATTTCTTTGTCTGTGCCTCGACACCTTTGCTGGCATCAATAACCATCACGGCAGAGTCTGCGGCCATTAAGGTACGATAAGTATCTTCACTAAAGTCCTGGTGCCCTGGTGTATCAAGAATATTGATACAGAAGTCATTATATTCAAACTGTAATACAGAACTAGTAACAGAGATACCTCTTTGTTTTTCAATTTCCATCCAGTCACTGACAGCATGTTTGTTGGCTTTTTTACCTTTTACACTACCTGCCTGAAGGATGGCTCCTCCATACAGCAATAGTTTTTCAGTCAATGTTGTTTTCCCGGCATCCGGGTGAGATATGATGGCGAAGGTTCTTCTTCGCTTGATTTCTTTTTGTAAATCAGACATATTGCATTCCTCCCTGAAAAATTTTCATTCAGCGTTAGTTATTATACCATTAATTATCGGCTTTATCTAGCCAAAAAGAAAGAAACGCAAGTATTTATAACGTTTCTTTCTACATTGTTATATCATTTCATGTTTTAAATCACGAAGCATTAAATCTTTTGCACTTTCTTTTGGATCTTTATCTTCATACAGCACTTTATAAATTTCTTCAATGATCGGCATATCAATACCCTTTTCATGTGCTACATCATGTACAACTTTTGCTGTACGCACACCTTCAACGGTTTTTGTGTTGTTATCCCAGAAGTATTTTGCACTGTTGTGTTTTCCTATATCATATCCAGCCTGGAAATTACGTGAGTGCTTACTTGTACAGGTAACAATTAAATCACCTATACCTGTCATTCCCATAAATGTTTCTTTACGGCCACCCATGGCTACCCCATAACGAATCATTTCCGCTAAGCCACGTGTAATTAAAGCTGCTCTTGTATTATCTCCATAGCCTAAGCCATACAATACACCACTAGCAACAGCAATTGCATTTTTTAATGCCACTCCTGTTTCACTGCCGATTTCATCATCGCCACGATATACACGAAGATAATCATTGCTGAATAGCTTCTGAATGGTTTTCGCATCTTCTTCATTTAAGGATACCGCACAAATTGTTGTCAACATACGGATAACCACTTCTTCAGCATGGCTTGGGCCAATCAAGGATACGACACTGCTTAAATGTTCCTTTGAAATATTGGCGCGAATAACATTGGACATACGATCATTTGTCTGAGGATGAAATCCTTTGGATGCATTTACCGCAATGATCTTCTTTGTTAGAATTGGATCAATCTGTTTACATACAGATTCTATTGCAATAGTAGGTACCACAAACAAGACAACATCAGCGTCATGGAATACATTTAAATCCATAGTTGCTTTTAAATCATGATGTAGTTCTACATCCTCAAAGAACTTTGAATTGCGATGATTTTCATTGATATCATTGATTTCTGCTGGATTATTTCCATAAACCATGACATCTACATGATTATCACATAATACTTGTGCCAGTGCACAGCCCCAGCTGCCACTTCCTGCGACTACGACCTTCATTTTATCACCTGTTTCTTTCTCTTGCGATTATCTTTAACGTTGTTCCTTCAAAACTGAATGCTTCACGTAAACGGTTTTCAAGGAAACGTTGATAACTAAAATGTAATAACTCAGGTTCATTCACAAATAACACAAATGTTGGCGGTGCTACTGCAACCTGGGATGCATAATAGATTTTTAAACGTTTTCCATTATGGGTTGGTGGAGGTGTCATCAACTGTGCATCCATCAACACTTCATTTAATACATTCGTTTGAATACGCATCAAAGAATAATCATGTACTTTATCGATCTCTGGTAAAATTGTTTGAATACGCTGTTTGTTTTTAGCGGATACAAACAGAATTGGCGCATAGCTCAGATACAAAAACTGTGTTCTGATTTCCTTTGTGATTTTATTCATGGTCTGTTCATCTTTTTCCACCGTATCCCATTTATTATACACAATGATAACACCTTTACCAGCTTCATGGGCATATCCTGCGACATGTTTATCCTGTTCACGGATACCGGTTTCTCCATCAATCACAACCAATACAACATCACTTCGCTCAATCGCACTCATGGCACGAAGGACAGAATATTTTTCAATGTTTTCATATACTTTCCCACGCTTACGGATACCGGCAGTATCAATAACGACATAGTCTTTTCCTTCCCGTTTGAAAGGTGTATCAATAGCATCTCTTGTTGTACCTTCTACATTGCTGACGATAACTCTTTCTTGATTCAAAATGGCATTTACCAAAGAGCTTTTTCCAACATTTGGACGTCCAATGACACAAAATCTTGTCATGCCTTCATATTCTTTACGCGTTTCTTTTGGGAAACTTTGAATGATAGCATCTAATACATCACCAATACCAATACCATGTACACCACTGACGGCGATAGGATCGCCTAAGCCTAAAGCATAGAATTCATAAATAGAATCATTCAACTGCTGGTTATCTACTTTATTAACTGCAAGAATCACTGGCTTGCCGCTTCGCTGTAATAATCTTGCGATATATTCATCATCCGGTGTCAAGCCTTCTTTACCACTTACCACAAATACGATCGTATCTGCTTCATCAATGGCGATTTCTACTTGCATTTTAATTTCTTCCTGGAATGGCTGATCAGCTAACTGAATTCCTCCTGTATCAATGATACGAAATTCTTTTGTTAACCATTCTGCTTTACCATAGATACGATCACGTGTAACACCCGGCGTATCTTCTACAATACTTTTTCTCTCACCGATCATTCGATTGAAGATCGTGGATTTTCCTACATTTGGTCTTCCGACAATTGCTACTATACCATTTATCATATACACTGTTCATCAGCTGCATGCTGATGAAACTTCACCTCCTGTTATTCAATACATGGTTGAATCAGATTACGGATGGCACTTACGACTTCTTCAATCGTCATATCGCTGGTATCGATTTCTTTCGCGTCGTCCGCTTTTCTCAAAGGAGATGTCTTACGGTTCATATCCTGATAATCACGTTTCTCAATATCCTGATAGATTTCATCATAATCTGCTTCGATATGTTTTTCTTCATATTCTTTAAATCTTCTTTTTGCACGTGCTTCTACACTTGCAATCATATAAACCTTGACTTCGGCATCAGGTAGTACAACTGTTCCTATATCACGTCCATCAAGAATATATCCTTTATCCTTCGCAATTTTCTGCTGCATTTCCACAAGTTTTTCCCTAACCATAGGATGGGCACTGACACTGCTTGCACGCATGCTCATATCATTGGTACGGATCGCTTTGGAAACATCTTCTCCATTGATGAATACATTCCCCATACTGTCAAAGGAAATCTGCATATCATCAATCATTGCCGCAAGTGCTTGTTCATCATGTTCATCGATTCCTTTTACTTTGGAATAGTAACCAACACAACGATACATGGCACCAGTATCTAAATGGGCATAGCCTAATTCTTTGGCTAACAGTTTACTGATTGTGCTTTTCCCTGCAGCACTAGGTCCATCAATTGCGATATTAATTCTATTCATTAAATCTTACCTCCGGCTTTTAATAAAGAGTATGCAATGAATCCGATAATTACCAACAATACCAGAATCAAAAAGCATAATACAAAATTCAATAATTTATTTGTTTTTTCTACACCATCACTTAAATCGGTTAATTCATCTTCATATTCATCCATTTGTACACGAAGCTGCTGCGTTTCTTCTAACAGCTTTTTATGGATGGTTGGAGAAACAGGAATATCATCATTTTCCTCTTCCTCATCATCTGTTTCTTCTTTTTTCTTTTTGAAAAAGCCTCGTTTTTTAGGCGTTGGTTCTTCTTCCTCTTCTATTTCTTCTTCACTTTCATCTGAAGTATCTTCGATTTCATCATCCAAATGGGAAAAGGAATCCTTGATCAACAATGTCTGCTCAACATCCATATCTGCCTGTTCATTCACCTCAGCTGAAACTGGTGTTTCTTCCTTAACTTCTGTTTCATCCTCTACATCATCTTCTTCTCTTAAAAGATTCTGTACTTCTAACGCAATATCTTCTTTTTTCAAAATCTGTTTCACAGGTGTAGAAACCATTGGCTCTTCTTTTACTTCATCTTCAATTTTTTCTACATATTGTGTCCGTTTTGCACGATTGACAGCATTCAGCTGATTTAAAATATCCACTTGTGTATTTTCACATTCTCTTGTGCCTTTACGAATATTATATTGACGAACTTCACGAATAAAATCGTCCAGATATTCATTTGTGAAACCGGCTTCTTCCCCTTGTGAACCAGTTTCTTCTTTTACTTCCTCGATTACTTTTTCACGTCCTGGCTGATAAGTATCTTCTTTGATTTCAGCTTTCTTCAGCACGGAGGAATCAAAACGTTTTAAGGTATCATCATTATGTAAAGTAGCTTCTTCTTTCTTATCTACATGATTATCAGTTTCGATTGATTTTCTAAGTTCTTCATATTTTTTAACGCGTGACAATTTTTCCATATTGGTAAACCTCCCAACCTAAACTTTATTATATCAAAAATTAGCTTGCTTGAATACAAAAGATATGCAATTCTTTTATAAATTATGAAAAAAAGAAAACTCGTATGAGTTTTCTTAGTCTTTTGATCTGCCAGAATATTTACCATCTGCTGTATTGATGACGATCATTTCATCCTGAGAGATGAATAAAGGTACTTTTACCTGTAATCCAGTTTCTACAACAGCATTCTTCTGTGCACTTGTTGCAGTATCGCCTTTTACAGCTGGTTCACATTCAACAACCTGTAATGTTACCTTATCTGGAAGGATAACACCTAAAATTTCACCTTCAAACATAGAAATCATGACATTGTCATTTGGTTTCATGAAATTGATTTCCCATTCTAAGTGATCTTTTGGAATTTCAATCTGTTCGTAAGTTTCATTGTCCATGAATACCAGAGCATCATCAGTATCATATAAATACTGCATTTCTTTTTTATCGATACGAGCAGGCTGGATTTTATCTCCTCCACCCCAAGAAAGTTCTACGTTAGAACCTGTACGAAGGTTTCTTACTTTTGCTTTAACAACCATGGCAGAACGTGCTGTTTTGTTCTGACTCTGTTCTAAGACTACGAAGATATCACCATCCTGCTGAATTGTCATACCTGGTTTTAAATCATTTGAGCTTATCATAATTTGTATTCACCTTTCCTTAATTTATCCTATTATATTGTAATGCATTTCGCATTTTTGTCAAATATTTTCTTAAATAAGGCTTTTAAAACGAATACTATCTGCGTAAAGTTCTACACATAGAAAGACTACAAGATAATAATAGGTAAAAAATACTTTGGAAATCGCAAACCCCATCAGCTGGTAGCAAAGATAGAAAATCCAAGTGATGATCAAAGTAAATAGAAAATCTTTTCCTTCTATAGATTTTGTATTTGCTTCTTTATAGAAAAAGGAAACACCCCATAACAGCAAAAGAAAGATTGGCATCATCCAGTATGCCTGTGCATTTAAGAATTGAAGCACATTGCCAAGAAATAGAAATAATAGAAAAAATAATGTTGTAATACTGAGTGTCAGCATAACATCACCTCCCCTTTTATTGTTCCTTGTTTTGTTTGTTTTATGCCTATGTATAGCGGATATCCATTATTTCATGTTGTTCATTTACATAAATGTCCATAGCATAGGTTATATGATTTAAACGATAGCTGATATTTACGCTTTCTTTTGTATAGCTAAAAGTTATTGTTGTGCCCTGATAATTCTTTGTTACTCTTTCTACCTCCTTCAAAGATTGTTCATCTAAATCAGTTTCTTTTGATTCTTCACTGGTTTCCTTTTCCTCTGTCAAAGTTTCTTTTAACTTATCTTTTGCCTGATGGATACAATATAACTCAATGATATGCTGTTTGCTTTGTTTTATCAATAACGCTGTAGTTTGTGTTTTCATGACACAATAGGTCACAAAGGATAGAATAATACATAAAACAGCAAGTGCGTAAATAGACACAAAGCCCTGTTTATTCGCAATACAGCGTCGTTTCCTGCTTATTCCAGTGGAATGTGATACAATTTCCTTCTTGTGCAAAATATCCCTCCTTTATATCCTTTATAAAGATTTCATATCCTGGTGTTTTCACAAGCCGGTGATTATGCAATTTTAATGTGATATCTGAATCATGATAACGAAAGGTACACTCTTGATTGCCGCACTGCATGTCATATCCCTGTGCAAACAGCATTCGTAACTGCCGTATGGCGATGATATCATCATTTTGATGGGTATCATCGGATGCCTTTTGTAGTAAGCCACAAACTCCGCTAAATAAAAGTAGACATAAAGATAAACAGGAAAGTGCCACCAGCACTTCAACCATTGTGAATCCATTATTCATAGAGCCTTTGTATTTCTTCATTTTGATACAATCCCCTTTCGGTATCATTCAATTGATGTAAAGATAAGATGCAGGAAGTCATAATCAGCAGTAAAATCGAAACGATCACAAACAATAACAGAGTTTCTATTAAAATCATCCCTTTGTTATCGGACATAAATGGCACCACTTCCAAGTTCTATAACCAAACTTTTTTGTTTACCCTGACAGTTACAGCGAATGGTCTTAGCCTGACTGACGTTTCCATTTGCATAATAATAAAGGGTTGTAGGAGCACAATCCATGCCATCCACAAAGGTATAGCGCTTATGATCATAAAGCATGGAATTAGAGGAGATTTTCACCATCTTTTCCCTGTGTTCGTTTACTGCTGATATTTGTGTCTGTAACAGCAGCTGTTTGATTGTCTGCATTTCATATCCTAATTGAATTTGTTTCTGTGGCTTAATCAATGGAAAAATAACCACCAGCATACTGATCACAAATAGTACTACCAGCATTTCCATCAAAGTGAAGCCTTTATTTGACACGTGCTTCACCATTGACGATTTCTATCATATCCCCACTGGGGCATCTTCTCTGTGATTCTTTTAAATATCCTTTGCGTATGAGATCATTCATACTGGAGGGAGGTGTCAAGTTGTCTACTTCATAAAGCAAAATTTGTCCGTCCACTACTTTTTGTAAAGCATTGCATCCCTGATCACGAATGATTTTTTCTTTCTGTTGAATGTTAGGGAGTGTTAATAAAAATACCAGTGCAATAATGGATAAAACAATCATCATCTCTAAAATCGTAAAACCTTTTGTATTATTTTTCATATGTATGTTCTCTCTTTCTTTTCTACATTGTATCTAACATTTGTAAAGGAATTAACATGATCTGATAAACACTTAATACCATACATGCGATAAACGCATAAGCAAGGCATTGAATCCCCATACCGGCTTTTTTAATCAGTTTTTCCCAATACAGTTCCTGTTGTTTCATAAACAGCTTCATCATTTCACAGATATTGTCGTTATGGGCGCCAATAAAAAACATCTGTTTAAATGCGTCACTTAACAGTGTGCTTTTCTCCATGGTTTCATGTAACTGGGCACCACTTTCCAAAGCGAAGATCATATCCTTCATAAAATGATGCAGTATAGATGTATTCTTTAAATGCAGCAGATAATGAAAGGCGGCCTTGGTGGAGATACCTTTGGCCTCCAGTTCATAAAGATAGCCAGACAGCTGGTAAGATAAAATATCTTTCAATAAAGGAATATGCTGGTGGTGCTGATAAAGCCATACGCTTTGTTTGCGTGGGCGAAAAGCTCCATACAGAAAGAAACCCGCCAAACATAAAACCATCGCCAGAAACAAGTAAAACACGTATTGTAGTATGGATAATAAAGATATCAGCAACTGAAAATCATCTCCAGCATCAAAACTGTTTAACATTTGGGGAATGATAAAGCGTGAAAAAAACACCAGAATCACAAAAGCAAATACCAGAAGAAACAAGGGATAACTGCATTGCTTCACTAACTTTTTCTTAATGTTTTTCTCAAAAGACATCATATGTAACGCACTTTCTATCGCATCTGCCAAAGATGACACTTCTAAAAAGAAAGCAAAATGCATATAGAAGCGCCCTTTATGGTGAGCTAAAAATATATCCTGTATACTTTGTCCATTCTCCAATGCTGCTTTCACCTTTTCCTCATCCTTTTTCAGAAAGGATAAAGCCTCCAGCAAAGGATATCCTTTTTTCAATAGTTCACTTAGAAAATAAAACTCTTGTTCATTCAGTGACAAGATCGTAGGATGCGTCTTTTTCTTTGATCCACCCTTTTGAAACAGCAGCGCAAATGTTGGCAGATATATCTCGATAAGTTTTTTTGCTTTGTCCATGGGCAAGGCAGTACTGCAGTTCTTCTTTTTCCATGATTTCATAAATACATACTCTCCCCTTTCCGTTCGCTGATGGATATAAGCGCTGATTCACGATTGCACTTAGCGTATGTGTTAATTCTTCATTGCTTAAGCCAAACTCATTTAATCGTTTGATTGCTTCACTACAGGATTTTGCGTGTATCGTTGTGAAAATCAAATGTCCGCTAAGAGCACTACGAAGCAACATCCTGGCACTGCTTGGATCACGAATCTCTCCAATCATGATGACATCTGGGTCATGTCGCATGAGCTGCTTGATTCCCTCTTCATAAGAAAAATTGTTTTTTTCATTGATCTGTAATTGTAGATAGCTGTCATCAAAGATTTCAATAGGATCTTCTAAAGATACGACCTGTAAATGATGATCATTAGCAATCTGATGTAAGATTGCATGCAGAGTGGTTGTCTTTCCACTGCCGGTGGGACCAGATAACACGATTAAACCACTCCTTATTTTGGTCCAGTTCATAAAGCTTTGCAGCTGGGCTTGATCTTTGGTAAGATCTTTTAATTCAATTTCACTGTGATTGTTTAATATACGAAGCACAGCAGTCTGCATATGTAGAGTTGTTAACAGACTAAAACGAAAATACAACAGATTCCCCTCATATGTGTACTGAAAATTTCCACTCTGGGGCACACTGAGATTTCCTAAATCTAGATTGCTTAAATATTTCAAATAATGAAATAAAGAAGCATCCAGGGCTGGTGAATAGATTTCCTCCATTCCATACAGCCCGCGCATACTAACCGACAGTTTCTCCTTCTTCATGACGAAGTGAATATCTGTCGCATGATGCAGTTGCGCAAGACGAAGCATTTGATTCATTTTCTCTTGCATAAAAAAATCACCTCCTATTAATACATATACGTAAAAAGGAGGTGAAAATCCTAAAAAAAATGAAGAAATTTTAAAATTCCTTCATTTTCACATATTTAAGTACGGATTTTGTTGTAATTCCCATCTCAAGTCAGTCACAGGACCATGCCCTGGATAAATTTTAATAGATGGATCTAAATCTTTGAATATACGTAAACTATTTCGCATTTTGCCCATATCACCATCTGGCAAATCTGTTCTGCCAATACTTCCCGCAAATAAAACATCCCCGCTAAACAGATTTTCATCCCATAAAATCATACTGCAGCCACTGCTGTGTCCTGGCGCATAAATAAACTGAAATTCAAACACGCCAATTGTATGCTTACCTGCATCTAGGAACTGTGGTTTTGTATGCACAATGATTTCAGGAAGTCCCATTGCTCCAGAAGCATTCAAATACGCATCCTGCAACATATCTTTATCCCATGCATTCATATAGAGCGGACAATGATAATGCTCTACCAACGCATCAACACCGCCAATATGATCAAAATGTCCATGTGTCAAAACGATGCCATCTACAATACCGCCTCGATCATCAATATCTTTCATCAATTTTGAAGAGGCAGTTCCTGGATCAATGATCAATACATGATTATCCTGCCATAGTACATAACAGTTTACCTGCACCATACCTAATACATATGTTTCTATCTTTTTCATATCATTTCACATAATAAAAAAGACCAAGTCTTTGGCCCTTCTTATTTTTTCTCCTTATGTAAAGTTTTCTTGTTACAACGTGGGCAATATTTTTGAATTTGCATACGTTCTGGATTTTTACGTTTATTACGTGTTCCAATGTAGTTTTCTTCGCCACATTCTGAACATTTGAATGTAATTCTATCTCTCATGTTGACCCTCCTCGTACTAGTGCTAGAAAATTATAACATACAATATCGGAAAATGCTAATACTTTTTAATCTTTCTTGTCAATTGGATATTTTTTAAAGAAATCTTGAATGATTTCTGGCATAATTTCCTGATAACAGATATTACCTGCAAGGTTCGTACCTATATTGGTATCTGAATCCGGTGCTAAACAAACAAAAGCTAATGTTGGGTTTTCATATGGTGCCCATCCAATCAAAG
Source organism: Absiella sp. AM29-15 (assembly GCF_003434225.1). Classification (NCBI taxonomy): domain Bacteria; kingdom Bacillati; phylum Bacillota; class Erysipelotrichia; order Erysipelotrichales; family Erysipelotrichaceae; genus Amedibacterium; species Absiella sp. AM29-15. Next base: position 174,990 of record NZ_QVFL01000004.1, on the reverse strand, counting down.
CCGCATTGGTTGTTTTACCACCATGTTCTGCACTTTCGGCAGTACCTGTTTTCGCAGCGATATCATAAGGTAAACTTTTGATTGCGCCACCACAGTTACCATCTAAAACACATTGATGAAATCCTGCTCTAACAACATCTAAATCGCTTTCTTTGCCTTTTAATGTTGAAAGAATTGTTGTTTCATTTTTATATACCACATAATCACTATTGACTTCTGTAGCTGTATTCACAAGCTTTGGCTGTACTTTCTTGCCGCCATTGGCAAGCGTGGATACATATTGTGCAATCTGAATTGGTGTGTAAAGATCATACTGTCCAATCGCAAAGTCCAAAAATTTACCGACATCGGTACTGTTACCAACAAATGAAGTTGATGTTTCATCAGGAACATCCAATCCTGTACTTGTGCCTAATCCAAACATAGAATAATAAGAACGCATCAAACGAACAATTCCTGCATAATCATTTACAATCAATGGGCCTTTTGGCACATAGTTTACACCAGCTAATGCCATAACCGTGTACCACATATACACGTTACTGGATACAGATAAAGCCTTTACCGCATTGACTGGACCATGATTTTGATAAGATGCTTTCTTCTGAGATCCTTTGAATTCAATTGGCGCATCTATAAATATGGTGTTTGCGTCAATGACACCTTCCGTAAGTCCCATGTATACTGTCGCACCCTTCACAATAGATCCAGGTACAACACCAGCTTTATAATTACCAGTCGCAAAATTTGTGATTTTGCCATCGTCCCCTTTTGCTTTTCCACTCATCGCATAAATCTCACCGGTTTGTGGATTTATCAAGATCACATACGCATTTTTGAAATACTGTCGACGGCTGTCATTGCTTGCATTTTTTAAAACCTTCTCAAGGACATCATCAACTTTTTTCTGTAGTTCGATATCAATGCTCATATGCAAATCATAGCCTTTTTTACCACTGTTGATTTCATTTAAAACAGCAATGCCGTTTTCATCATATGTGATTTCACTGACTTTACGTGTACCTGTTAATAGATCTTCGTATTGCTTTTCAAGTCCACTGGTTCCAACACGATCGACCATGGAATAACCTTTTGCTTCATAATACGTTTTTAATTCACTAGGTACTCCCTGTACACTGGTTGATACACCACCTAATACATCTCTAAATGTTGATCCATATGGATATTCACGTTTCCAGCCACCCATATCGACATCAAATCCTGGATATTCATCTTTATGTTCTTCCAGATAATATACGATTTCTTTATCTACATCTTCCAAAACAACTTTTAACTGGCTGCTTGGGGCACGACGCATCGCACCAAAGATTGCATAGGCATTTAAATCTTCTTCAGAAAATTCTTTTTCTACCATCTCCTGCGTGATACGTTCACGTTTTAGTTTTTCTGCATCAGCGCTGCCAAGATTTAATTCATCACCTGATAGCAAATTGTTTCCATTATCTTTTTTACCATTTGCATCTGTATGTAAATATAAATAGGCATCCTGATAATCGCTTAGTGTAAAACGATCATGATTGGTTTTAAACTGTTTCGCAAATTTTTGTGCCAACTCCCACTGTTCATCACTTGTCGTGTTCTTTGGTGGAAAATATGTGATATTCAATGCGGATACAGTTCCAGCAACAACTTTCCCATTACGATCATAAATCATACCACGTGGTGTCATGTCTGTCTGTTTTTTACTTGTATAGCTTTCTAACTTTGCAGTGTAGGTTTCTTCTCCTCGTATCTGTAAGAATGCAAGGCGTACTACTACAATTGAGAATACCAGTATAATCACAAGTGCAAAGACACCAATTCGTTTATTTACGATTTTATAATAATCATTTTGCGTCTTTAACGCATCAGAGCTGCGTCTTAATTTTTTTTGATCCAAGTCACGAAATGGATTTCTTAACAAGGCATTCACCTCCTGTCCTTTAGTATATCATAAATGATTTTGAGTTGCTACAAGTTCAGAATTTTGTAAGGTTTTCATTTCTGTTTTCTTCATTGAATTTCCTATTTAACACTGTTATAATGAAACCACGAGGTGAAAACATGAAACGTAATGAAACAAGAGAAATACATGTAGGTAATTTAACGATTGGTCATCAAAATAAGGTAGTGATTCAATCAATGTGTAATACTAGAACATCTGATGTGGATGCCACAGTCAATCAGATTTTAGCACTGGAAAAGGCTGGATGTGAACTGGTAAGAATGGCAATCATAGATGAAGAAGATGCAAAAGCAATTACTGAAATCAAAAAAAGAACACATATTCCACTCGTTGCGGATATTCATTATGATTATCGTTTGGCAATCTCTGCTATTGAACATGGCATTGATAAGATTCGATTGAATCCTGGTAATATCGGTGCGAAGGAAAATGTAGAAGCGGTCGTTAAAGTTTGTAAGGAGCATCATATCCCTATCCGTATTGGAATCAACAGTGGTTCTTTAGAAAAGGATATTCATGAAAAATATGGCAAACCAACAGCAGAAGGCATGATGGAAAGTGCAAAACGCCACGTAAAAATCTTGGAGGATTTAGATTTCCATGACATCTGCTTATCTTTTAAAAGCAGTGATCCATTGCTTTGCATTGATGCATATCGACTAGCAAGTAAAACGTTCCCTTATCCACTTCATCTAGGTGTTACAGAAGCTGGTACATTTATTGGTTCTGCGATAAAAAGCAGTATGGCGCTGGGTACCTTGTTAAATGAAGGTATTGGGGATACCATTCGTATCAGTGTCAATGGCGATCCGGTGAATGAAATCACGATTGTAAAACAATTATTGAAATGCTGTGGTTTATTAAAAGGAGTACCAAATCTGATTGCCTGTCCAACATGTGGTAGAACTGCCTGGGATATGCAGCCTGTTGTAGATGAAATTGAAAAATTTCTACAAACGGTCAACTGTAATGTAAATGTAGCGATTATGGGTTGTGCAGTCAATGGTCCTGGTGAAGCAAAACATGCGGATATTGCTATTGCCGGTGGTAAAAAAGAAGGTTTGTTGATTAAAAAAGGTGTAATTATTGAAAAACTTCCACAAGAAGAAATCGTAGAACGTTTAAAACAAGAAATTCTGGCTTTTGAAGAAGAACATAAAAATGATTAAAAGAAGAAAACAGTTGAAACTACATATTGTAGCTCAACTGTTTTTCATTTGATAACACATTTCTAAGCGTATTTCCTGATGCTTGACATCTTCATTGGAAAAGGCAGATAAGTCACATCCTAAAAATAGGAAGCCATGTTTTTGATAAAAACGAATGGCGGGTACATTATAGGACTGTGTTTCTAAAACAATGCCTCGCATATTTTGTGATGAGGCATATGCTTTTGCATGTTTCATCAATATCGTGCCTATGCCATCATGTCGCTTTTCTTCCTTCACAAAAATGTTGGTTATACGTAAACGCTGATTCCATTCTTTATTCAATTCCACAAAGCCAACAAATTCATTTTGTTCAAATGCACCATAGACAATAGGCTCATTCAGCCATTCACTCATCAAAACATCATCAAAGTGATATATTTTCTGTTCAGAAAATGGTGTATAGTGAAAGATTACACCAAATTGATCATTTGTCTGTTTAATATCCGCATGGAAATAGCCATCTGTTTTTACAACAAAGTGAATAGGCATTCCCTGATAACTTTGATCCAGCTGTCTGATTTCCATTATGCTTCCTCAATGATTTTATCCAATAAATGTTCATCAAACACTTTGTTTTTTAACATCGCAATTTCATATTTATAAGGTGGATGTCCATCTACATATGGGGTTTCCAAGATTTTTACGACATGTGCTACACGTGGGTGATGTACGATGGTACATAATTTATCAAATCCGATCTCGCCAAAGCCAATATTTGCATGGCGGTCTTTCTTCGCACCTTTGATATTTTTTGAATCATTGATATGCATACATAATAAGCGGTCAAGGCCGATTTTTTCATCAAATTCATCTAAGATTGCGTCAAAATCTGATAAGTCAAAACCAGCATCATGGATATGACAGGTATCCATACAAACACCTATATGATCACCATATTTTGCATGCTTGATCAAATAGGCGATATGATCAAATGTATATCCGATTTCACTGCCCTTGCCTGCCATGGTTTCTATAGCAATATGCACATCCTGCATGTCATGCATTGCTTCATCTAATCCTTGAATAATCTTTTCAAGACCAGCTTCCTCTCCTGCTTTTACATGAGAACCTGGATGTAGAACAAGGGTTGTCGCATGTAATGCCTGTACACGTTTGATTTCTTTTTCTAAGAATTCTACACCTAATTGAAAGGTTTCTTCTTTTAGACAGTTCGCCAGATTGATGATATAAGGTGCATGTACGATGACACTGCTTTCCTCAATACCGGATTGTTTCATCAACTCTAAAGCTTCTGCAATGCGTAATTCCTGCATTGGTTTTCTTCTGGTATTTTGTGGTGCGCCAGTATACAGCATGAGTGCATTTGCCCCATATTGAAGAGCTTCTTTGACAGAACCTAATACATATTCAGGCGCAGACATGGATACATGAGAACCTATTTTCATTCTTCATTTCTCCTTCTTTCCAGCTGTTTGCTCTTCGCACGTTCTTTCTTTTGACGCTGGATATCTTCCTGAATAATGGAACGTTTTGCTTTACGTTTTAACTTTTCTACTTCCTGTTTACGTTTCACTTTATATCCTGGTTTTACTTTCTTTTTTTTCTTAGCAACGATCTTTGAAATTTCTTTTTCTAAAGGATCATCTTTTTTTACTTTTTTCTTATGTAATGGTTCTAATGCATTCCAATTGCCATTCTTCAAAGAACGATGTTCAAAATGAATGCCGCGTTTTTCCAGTGCACGGATCATTTGATCATCTTGTTTTTGATATAAGGCATAGCAGATTCCCTTTTTACCAGCACGTCCGGTTCTTCCTGAACGATGAATATAATAATCTAATTCTTTTGGGAAACCTAAAGAAATAACATGACTGATTCCATCAATATCAATTCCTCTGGCAGCTATATCGGTTGCTACAACATAAGGCTTTTGAATATTTTCCAGTTCTTTCATTGCCTTTGTACGTTCACGGCTTGTTAAATCACCATGTAATTCAATTAATGGATATCCTGCATCACGCATCAAAGAAGCTATGTTTGCGGCCTGTTCTCTTGTATTTGCGAAAATCAAACATACGTATGGTGTAAAAGTTGGTAAGATTTCCATTAGTTTCTGTTCATAATTCAAAGGAGTACATGGCACAAGCACATGCTCGATTTGTGGATGAAACTGTTTTGCATCTTCGATATGCACCATTGCTGGCTGTGTCATATATTTCTTCAAAAAGATTTTCAAAGCATTTGGCATCGTCGCAGAAAAACTCATCATCTGAAGATTTTTCTTCATTCTTCCAGCCATTGCGTCGATATCTTCTAAGAAGCCAAATTCCAATGTCATATCCGCTTCATCAACAATCAGCATATCTGCACTTTCTACACGCAGGGTTTTCTCATTTAAAAATAAATCTTTGATTCTTCCAGGTGTACCGATGACAACATGTGGCTGAACCTTTAAGGATTCATTCATTCGACTTTTTTCCATACCGCCAGTAATCAATTTGATACGTAAGGTTGGATCTGCTTCCTGCATATTCTTTGTACGGGTATACAGCTGTAAAGCCAGTTCTCTTGTAGGTGCTGTAATGACTGCCTGAATACGATCGATGGATGTATCCACACGTTCCATCACAGGGATTAAAAAAGCATGGGTTTTTCCACTTCCAGTCGCACTGATACCAATGACATCCTTACCTTTACAGGCAAGGGGCAGTATCTCTTTTTGTATAGGTGTAGGTTCTAAAAAGCCTTCCAACTCTAAGAACTTCTTTGTTGTTTCTTTAAACATATAATCACGATAACTCATTGTATCGCCTCCATTTCTACAATTCTAAAATCAGCTCTTTCATTATACAGGATTTCATAAACTTGTAAAGTAAATCCTTTTTTTGTTGATATCTCTATTTTATCATAAAAATAAATTTTTCATTCATAGAATGCTAGGCATATGTGCAGGATATAGGATATAATAAACACGAGGTGAAAAACATGGAAGTTATAAAAGTTACACCAAGAGGATATTGTAAAGGCGTAACCCGTGCCATTGCTTTAGCAAAAAAAACAGCACAGGAATATCCCGATACGCCAATTTATGTACTGGGAATGTTAGTTCATAACGCTTATGTTATGGAAGCATTAAAGCAACTGCATATTCAGCCGATTGATGATAAAACCAAAACAAGAATGGAATTATTAGATCAAATAGATGAAGGTGTTGTGATCTTCACAGCCCATGGTATCGCTCCACAGGTAATTGAAAAAGCAAGGGCAAAAGGCTTGATCTGCGTGGATGCCAGCTGTCCAGATGTTGTGAAAACGCAGGATATCGTAAAAGATGCATTAACGAAAGGCAGCGAGATTTTCTATATAGGAAAAAAGTATCATCCAGAAGCGGAAGCAGTATTGAGCATGGATGAACATGTACATCTGATTACCTGCGAGCGTGATATTCCTGATATGCCAGAAAATACAAAGATTTTTGTGACCAATCAGACCACAATGTCCATTTTTGATATTGATGCATTGTTTCAAAGTATCGCTAAGCAATATCCAAATGCTGAATTCTGTGAAGAAATATGCAATGCGACAAGAATTCGCCAACAGGCAGTTGCGGATTTAAAACAGCAGCAAATTGATGTGTTATATGTTGTAGGCGATGCACATTCTAACAACTCTAATCGATTGGCTGCCATCGCAAAGGATGCGGGTATTCCTGATGTATACCTGATTGATGATGTTCATGGCATTTTTGATGAGCAATTAGTAAATAAAACTAAAGTTGCGATTACATCTGGTGCTAGTACGCCTACGTATTTAACTGCTCAGGTCATTGCGTATTTAGAAAATTATGAACCAGGTTTAACAAAACCAGAAATTGATATTCAAAAAATCATTTAAAAGCGCTGAAACTATTCATTCAGCGCTTTTTCTATCCTATCCATTAATGCCTTTGTTTTCATATAATTTTCATGAGATGGTGACAACTGATCTAAGATCACCTTTTTTTTCTCATAGATATAATGCCAATATTCTTTGAATAATGGATCTTTTTTGGTATAGATACCAAATAAGCATTGTTCCTTCGTAAGTGGTGTTGTTTCTTCTTTATGCATGGAAATCAGTTGATAATAATGAGAATCTTTTACAATACGCTCATCATCGATCTTAAATCCATGATCACTTAACCATTGACGAAATTCATCCACGTGACCATTGCACTGGATCACCATTTGTTTGAATTTAGAACATTTTTTTAAATCCTGAGATAAGATATGTTTGATGGTATCAAAACCCATACCGGCTATTACGACACCATTCACATCTTCTCCTATTTGTGACATGCCATCACATAGAATGGGAATTACCTGATGCTGCAGACCTGCTTCTTCAATTGCTTCTTTTGCTCTTGAAAGTGGTCCAATACGAACATCACAGGCATATGCTTTTTCACATTTGCCCTGTTTTACCAAAGCAATTGGCAAAAGTCCATGATCACACCCAATATCTGCAATCACTAATCCAGGCTGAATCATATCAAAAATCGCCTGTAAACGTACTTTACCTGCCATACTAAGGTTTATCAACAAAGTCCTTTAAACGTTTACTTCTTGTAGGATGTTTCAATTTACGCAGAGCTTTTGCTTCAATCTGACGAATACGTTCACGTGTAACGTTAAACTCTTTACCAACTTCTTCAAGGGTACGAGTTCTTCCATCATATAAGCCAAAACGTAAACGCAGTACTTTTTCTTCACGTTCTGTAAGTCCCTGTAATACATTGTTGATTTCATCCTTCAACAACTGGTTGTTTGCATATTCATCTGGAGATAATGCTTCTTTATCTTCAATGAAATCACCTAAGTGAGAGTCATCTTCTTCACCAATTGGTGTTTCCAAAGATACTGGTTCCAATGCGATTTTCTGGATTTCACGTACTTTTTCTGGAGAAATGTTTTCCATTTTGGCTGCAATTTCTTCCGCGGAAGGATCACGACCTAAATCCTGAACCAACTGACGCTGGATACGTGTTAATTTATTAATCGTTTCTACCATATGTACAGGAATACGGATCGTTCTTGCCTGATCAGCGATTGCTCTTGTGATCGCCTGACGAATCCACCATGTCGCATATGTAGAAAATTTAAATCCTTTGGTATAATCAAATTTTTCTACTGCTTTTACTAAACCCATGTTACCTTCCTGAATCAAATCCAAGAACAACATGCCACGGCCAACATATTTCTTCGCGATGGATACAACCAAACGAAGGTTTGCTGCAATCAGTTTTTTCTTGGCTTCTTCATCACCAGCCTGAATACGTCTGGCAATTTCAGGTTCTTCTCTAGGGTCTAACAGTTCTACACGACCAATTTCCTTTAAATACATTTTAACCGGATCATTGATCTTTGTATGAGAGGAATTTGCAAATGATTGCTCTAAAGATTCAATATCACTTGCCAAAGCATCATCTTCATCCTCGTCTGCATCATCTAAAAAGTCTAAATCTTCATCATCAACAGCTACAATATCATCATCTAAAATATCTACGTCATCTTCATCACTGATTACGATATCATTGTCTTTAAACCATTCTAATAAATCATCATATTCTTTATCTGTCATATCCAGATGTTCCACTGCATCCAACACATCTTTCTGTTCCAGAACATGTGTCAAATCATAGGATTCTTTTAATTCTTCTTTGATTGCATCCAGGGTTTTATATTCTGGTAATACGGTTGCTTTTTTCTTTTTCGCCATAGTATCTACTTCCTTCCACTTGCTTGTATCCATTTTTCTTTTTCAATAATCAGTTTATTTCGTTCATCGGCCAGTTTTGCCTTTTCTAAAGGATCATGAAGCTCTTTGATTTTCAAATTGATCATATGAATCTGATCCTCTAACAAGCTGGCTTTCTCATTGGCAATCGCTTCATGAAGTACATCAATGTTCACTTCTTTTCTGGCCAGCTCCCAGCTAGCTATCTCCAGCAGAAGATTTTTTACATTCTGCTCCTTTATGACATCCAGTAAGTCTGCGACCAAGATTTCATCATGTGTACGATAATAATCAATGATATAGATGGCCAGTTTATTACTGACATCATCCTTTAAAAAGCCAAGATCTTCTTTAAAGACATTACAGGCAGCAATGCCATTCATCATTTGTGAAAGTATTTCATATTCCGCATGTCCCCGTTTCGTTTTTGGAAATGTCAAAAACGTACGTTTCACATAATCGGTTTTCTTCTTTTCTACAGGTGCTTCCACCTGGTTCACCTGCATATCAAAATCGGTTAATTCACGCAAGCGGACATAATAATTCGTTCTTTCAAAATCATTTTCCAACTTAGCGATTTCTGATGCTATCTCCATGGCATAATCTTTTTTCTGAGAATAATTATCCAGGTTATAGCGTGTCAATAAAAATTCAAAAAGGAAGTCGATCCATGAGATGGTCTTATTGACCAGTGCTTTTAATTCTTCCTTGCCATAAGCATCGATAATTTCATTAGGATCAAGACCTGTTTTATTATCTACGATGACAAAAGGAAGCTTATGCTCAATTGCCATCTTACCAAATTTATAAGTGGCATTCTTCCCTGCATTATCTCCATCGTAACAAACGGTGATTTCCGCATGCATCATTTTTAACAGCTGAATCTGTTCCTTTGTACAGGCGGTACCAAGAGTTGCTACAGCATTTGATATTTCTACTTTTTCAAAAGCTAAAACATCCATGGCACCTTCCACCAGATAGACAGTTCCTGCTTTTCTAGCCAAAGGTTTTGCACGATGGTAATTAAATATCAGATCACCTTTTTTATAGATATCTGTTTCTCCGGTATTGATATATTTTGCTTCATCACTATCTAACAGTCGTCTTGCCGTAAAACCAACCGGATTTCCCATTGCATCATGAATGGGAATCATAATACGATTTTGGAATACATCATGATACCCGCCACTGGTCAAACGGACAACGCCTGCTTTGATCAGATTCTCATCAGAATGCTTCTTCTTATGCAGAAAATGATATAAGGCATCATCTGGCGGATTAAAGCCAATTGAGAATTTCTTTATAATATCTTCTGTAATATTTCGCTTTTGAAGATATTCCTTCACTCTTTTCGCATCCAGTGTATCCAATTGATAATGCGTAAACTCAATAGTATCACTACATACTTTATATAATGCTTCTTTGTAGGGATCAACTTTTTTTTGTGGCAGATCTAAATCAACGGATAAGCTTACCCCTGCATAGTCTGCCACTTTTTTTACAGCTTCAATATAGGAAATCTTTTCATAGTTTTTAACAAAGGTAAAAACATTTCCTCCGGCACCACATGAAAAACATTTATAGATCTGTTTTTCTGTGGATATGCTCATGGATGGTGAATGGTCGTCATGAAAAGGACAGACGCATTGATAATCTTTTCCTTTACGATTTAGCGTAACATAATGTCCAATGACATCAACGATATCTGCCTTGTTACGGATTTGATTGATTTCCTGTTCACTTAAACGAGCCAATCAAGCCACCCTGCTTTCTTAAAGTTTAATACGTTCTTCAATGTATGCAACTAAATCATTGATATTGACGCGTTCTTGTTTCATTGTGTCACGTTCTCTAACAGTCACACAATTATCATTTGCTGTTTCAAAATCAACAGTGATACAGAAAGGTGTACCAATCGCATCCTGACGACGATAACGTTTACCAATGCTTCCTGCTTCATCATAATCACAATAGCCAACAGGTGCCAAAAGCTTAAATACTTCCATTGCCTGTTCACTTAGTTTCTTGCTTAATGGCAGAATACATGCCTTGATCGGTGCTAAGAATGGATGTAAATGAAGAACAGTACGTATATCATCATTTTCCAGTTTTTCTTCATCATATGCATCACACATAAATGCTAAGAACAAACGTTCTACACCAACACTTGGTTCAATACAATATGCAAGATATTTTTCATTTGTTTCAGGATCAAGATATTCTAATGACTTCTTACTTGCTTCCTGATGTTGTCTTAAATCATAATCCGTACGATCAGCAATACCCCATACTTCTCCCCATCCAATCTGTGAATGGAAATTATATTCGATATCGCAGGTACCTTTTGAATAGAATGCCAATTCTTCTGGTGTATGATCACGGAAACGTAAATGATCAGCTTCAATGCCAAGATCTGTCAAAAATTTCATACAGTTTTCTTTATAATAAGCATACCAGTCTAAATCAGTTCCCGGTTTACAGAAAAATTCCAGTTCCATCTGTTCAAATTCACGTGTACGGAAAATAAAGTTTCCCGGTGTAATTTCATTACGGAAGCTTTTCCCGATTTGTCCGATACCAAAAGGCAGTTTTTTACGCATGCTTCTTTGAACATTTTTAAAATTCACAAACATACCCTGTGCTGTTTCTGGGCGTAGATAAATCGTATTTTTCGCATCTTCTACAACACCCTGGAATGTTTTAAACATCAGGTTAAACTGACGAATATCCGTAAAGTTGTGTGCACCACACTTTGGACAAGCGATATTGTGTTCTTTGATAAAATCAGCCATAGCTTCATTGCTCCAGCCTTCTACACTGACTTCACCATTTGTTGCTTCTTCAATCAGCTGGTCAGCACGAAATCTTGACTTACATTCTTTACAATCCATCAATGGATCAGAGAAACCGCCAACATGTCCACTGGCTACCCAGACATTTGGATTCATTAAAATTGCAGACTGAATACCCACATTATATGGAGATTCCTGAATGAATTTACGCCACCAGGCTTTTTTAATGTTTTCTTTTAATTCTACACCCAAAGGGCCGAAGTCCCAGGTATTGCTCAATCCACCATAGATTTCTGAACCCTGGTATACAAAGCCACTGTTTTTCGCATGGGCTACGACTGTATCAAATAGTTTTTCGTTCATTGTGTTATGCCCCTTTCAGAAAAAAACGCATCCTTCATATCGAATGCTATCAAACTATAAAATAGTTACAAGAATACACTATAATATAACACTTAATTTTGTCAAATGTCAATGATTTATACGATTTGTAACGAAAAAAAAGGATTTTCAGCTAAAAATCCTTTCCCTTCGATTCCTCTGCATAGATTTTCTTCAATTTTCAACTGTCATAGGTACGTCAAATGGTGTGGCTTAGATGACTTTGATCTGCGTACATACACGATGTTGTGCTTTTTCTACATAAAAAAGACAAGAAAACGATAAAACCCATTTTCCTGTCTTAAGACATATCTTTTAATATCCTCAAAAATTGAATGCTTTTGATTGGGATACCTGCATATTCTTCAAAGAATGCATACAGCTGTTCAAAGTGTTCAAAGCGAAAGCCGCCAATTTCCTTTAATATATTATAATGCTCTAACTGGGCTTTATTCAATAAGCGAAAACATTTTAAATCCTTGCTGGAATACACTTTATCATAGCCTTTTGCACACATTTTACAAATGAAACCACCATCTTTTAAAGAAATTGCGTAGATGCCTTTGGTTGTGCCACATCGTACACAGCCATCACATTGCATTTCGATACCATGCATTCGATTTACGATTACCTGAAACAAGCATAAGATCACCATGGGATCATCCTGACTTTTTAATATATCAAGCGCATGTTTTAATAAATCAAAAGCAAATGGAGTTTCAAAGTGACTGTATAAGATCATTTCACAGAAGTATGCCGCAATCGATTGTTTGATCAGATCTTCACGGATATGGCGATAACTTTCTAAGATCTCTGCGCTTTTTAAACTTTGCATTGTGCTAGTTTCTCTATAATTCAAATACCAGCGGGAATAAGTAAACAGTTGACATGCCGGAGCATTCTTACTCTTTACTTTCTGAATACCTTTGGCAGATATCTTTATAATAACACCATCATCACGTAATACAGATAGAAGAGCATCATGTTCCCGATATTCCCGATATTCAATCACAATGCCACAAAAAGCATCATTCATCCTCTTCTAGTTCCAGATATCCTAATTGCTGTAATTTGCTGGAACGATTTCTCCAGTTCTTTTCGACACGAACATATAATTCCAACTCTACCCTTTTCTGGAACTTTTCTTTCAGTTCCTTTTGTGCCGCAAGACGAATTTTGCGAATCATTTCGGCTTGTTTACCAATCAGAATTGATTTTTGAGAAGTACGCTCCACAACAATCAGAGCCCGAATGAAGATTTTCGTATCGGTTTCTTCTTTCTTTTCAATGACCACCGCCACAGAATGCGGTACTTCTTCTTCAGTTTTATACAACACTTTTTCACGAATGATTTCCGCAATCTGGAATTGTTCCCCATGATCAGAAATCATATCATCAGGAAAGTATTGTGGACCTTCGTTTAAGTATCCTTTGGTTACTTCCAATAACTGATCAATGTTATCTTTTTTTAATGCACTGATTGGGAATATTTCCGCAAATGCATAACGCTCTTTCCATTCCTGTAAAACTTTGATTAGTTTTTCTTTTCCCAATAAATCAATTTTATTTAAGATTAGAAAACATGGAATATGACTGGTCTTGATTTTTTCAAGAATAAATTCATCTCCAGGTCCAAAGCTTTGGGTCGCATCTACCATCCAGAAATTTACATCTGCTTCTGCGATAGCAGTATATGCATTTTTATTCAATGTCTTTCCCAGCTCATGTTTGGGCTTATGAATGCCTGGTGTATCAATGAAAATAAACTGGGCATCTTCTCTTGTTAAGATACCAGAAATATTATTTCTGGTTGTTTGCGGCTTATTACTTGTAATCGCAACCTTTTGGTTAACGATTGCATTCAACAGCGTACTTTTTCCAGCATTCGGTCTGCCGATAATTGATATAAATCCTGAACGATACATTATAACACATCCTCACTTGTAAATGACATTGGCAACAGTTCTTTTATATTGGTTACCTTTTCTTCTTTATGATTGCTTAAGATAATCGGGGTATCTTCTTCAAGCAGTTCAACCAGTACCTGACGACAGGCACCACATGGAGCTGCAAGTTTCTCTCCATCACTAACAATCGCAATCATTTCTATATCTTCTTTGCGATAGCCTAAGGAATATGCCGCAAATACTGCACTGCGCTCAGCACAGTTGGTTAATCCATAGGATGCATTTTCTATATTGACACCTGGAATAAAATTTCCATCTTTTGTTTTGATACAGGCCCCTACATGATACTTGCTGTAGGGTGCATAGGCATGTGCCATTGCGGAAAATGCACGTTCTATCAAATCTTTATATTCTTCCTTCATCATAGTTTTCCTTTCAGAATCATCAATCCAACTACAGCTGCCACAATGGACATCACAAGCACCGCTGCTGCGGCATAATCTTTCATAATTTTAGCTTTTTCGTTATATTCTGGAGAGATGAAATCCACAATCGTTTCAATTGCGCTATTGATAAATTCCAATGCGATAATGGAACCAATCAGTATCAGTACGATTACCCATTCTATCATTGTTAAATGGAAAAAAGCAAATACAATGATAACACAAACGGTTATCAGACACTGTAAAAAGATACTTCGATCATGTGTAATGCCATGAAACAGGCCACCAAAGGCATAACGGAATTTATTTACGTATTTTTTTAGGAACGATATCATCTAAGATCACATCCTGTAACGCAAACATTTGCTTTTCATCTTCTTCACACATATGATCATAGCCTAACAGATGCAATAATCCATGTGTAAATAAGAAGCATACCTCACGACGCATGCTGTGTCCATATTCACTTGCCTGATCAACGATTGCCTGTATATTGATAAAAATATCTCCCAGTTCATTGTCTTCTTCCATCATTTCATAATCATCTGCTTCATCACGCAGTGCAAAACTGATGACATCGGTTGGTCGATCAATGTTTCGATATGTTTTATTGATTTCATGAATTTCTTCAGGATCCACAAAAATAACAGACATGCTGTATTCATCTTCCAGTTTTAATACTTCCTGGGCACGTTGTGCAATCAATAAGAAGTCTTTTTTGTATCTTGACCATTTTTTCTGCGAGCTTTGATTTGTTATATTGATTTCCATAATCCACCTCATCTACACCATTCTTTTATGGTAAAAACCATCTTTTTTCGCTGTATAAAGTATAACATAAGATACCGCAAAAAGTCATTCCTGATAAAAAAATCTTCAAAATTAAAATTAATTTGTTTTTCAAAGGTATACAGATTGTTAAGAAAATGTTAAAATTATACCGATGTAAGTTTTTACAGGAGGTTTTATATGTTACATATAGCAGCCAATTCGATGTCTGCGGACATCAGCTGGGACTTCATCATCGGTGGGCTTGCCCTCTTCTTATTTGGTATTGAATTCATGGGAGATGGATTGAAAAGCATCGCAGGTGAAAAATTAAGAGATTATATCGACAAATACACGAACAAACCGTGGAAAGGGATTCTTGTAGGTGCTCTGATCACCGTATTTATTCAGTCTAGTAGTGCAACAAGTGCCATAGCGATTGGATTTGTACGTGCAGGGCTAATGACGTTGGAACAATCCATCGGGATCATTATCGGTGCCAATATTGGTACAACGGTAACTGCATTCCTGATTGGTATGAAGGTAGAAACACTTGCCCTCTACTTTGTGTTCCTTGGGGTTTTGATTACCATGTTCTCCAGTCGAAAGAAACAGACCTATCTTGGACAAATTATTTTAGGATTTGGTTTACTGTTCTTTGGACTTCGATTAATGGGCGATGAGTTAAGTAAGCTAGGACAGCTGGATTTCTTTGAAAATCTTGCGACAACGATGGCAGATCAGCCATGGCTTGGCTTATTGTGTGGTACGATCATGACAGGTATCGTACAATCGAGTAGTGCCGTCATTGGAATCATACAGAAGATTTATGATTCAGGGGCAATGACTTTGGCAGCAGCACTTCCATTTGTATTTGGAAGTAACATTGGTACGACTGTTACAGCTGTATTCGCTTCTATTGGAGGCAGCCTTGCGGCAAAACGAAGTGCTTTCTTCAACGTATTGTTTAATGTGATTGGTGCATTATTGTTTATGCTGTTGTTGAATCCATATGTAGATTTCATACAGTATCTTGCTGATACATACAATGTATCTCCAATGATGCAGATTGCGATCGCGCATATCATACGTACGCTGGTAATTTCCATTCTGACATATCCATTTATCAATCAGATGGTCAATTTGATCAAACGTATCATGCCTGGTGAAAGCGAAGAACGTATTGAAGTAGATTTCAATGCACTTGACCCACAGCTTGCGGCTTCTTTGCCAAGTGGAGCTTTGGTTGTCAGTAAACAGGTAACGATTAAAATGGGTGAACTTGCCAGTGACTGTTTAAAAGAAAGTCAAAAATATTTCAATAAACAAAACAGCAAGTATAAAGATGTATCCCGCCAATATGAGGATGCTATCAATTCACTAGACAGTAAGATTACAAGTTATCTGATGAGTATAGCACATAACAGCTTAAGTGAACATGATACAGATGAATTTATTGGAAACTTACAGGTTATCAAAAACATTGAACGTGTTGGTGATTTAACCATGAATCTGAATGAATTCTATGAACTGGCATATGATGATAAAGGTATCTTCTCAAGTGATGCCATCACAGATGTAAATGAAATGTATGACACTGTATTAGAAATGAATGAATTGGCATTACAGTACTTCTCATCAAGAGAAGAACACATTATAAAAGTTATTACAGATAAAGAAAATTATCTTGACCTGGTGGAAGAAAAAGCCAGACAGCGCCATTTCAAACGTATGGCAGATAATTCCTGTAATTCCAGTGTTGCCGCAGGTATTTATGTAGATATCCTGGGTACATTAGAACGTATTGGTGATCATATCTGGAATATCGTAAAAGAAACCAACGATGATTTACCTTTACATGAAGAATTAGAAGAAAAAATTTAGGAAAGCATATTCGCTTTCCTTTTTCTTTACCCAAAATCGTAGTGTTGTCCTTTTACCATATAAATCACATGTTCACAAATATTCTTGACATGATCCCCTGCTCGTTCAATGTTTCTTAACATACTGCTGATTTCAAATACATGCTCCAGTAATGCTTCTTCCTGCTGTTTGGTAACATTATGCTTGGTTTCCTTTAATAATGTATTGATTTGTTTATCCTGCTCCGGTATTTCAAATGCAGCCTCTACATCAGCATTCATATAACAGGTGATTGCATTTTCCAGCATGGCAATGAATTCCTTCTCCATGCTTCTCGCATATTCTCTGATATTTTCATCGAGTTCTTCATGCTTGATCATAAAAATCGCAATATTTTTCGCATAATCACCAATTCGCTCCAATTCACTGGCAATCTTAATTGCCGCAATCACTTTGCGAAGATCACTTGCGACAGGTGATAATAATGCCAAGGATGTAATGGCCTGATCATTGATTTCTTCTTCTAAATGATTGATTCGATCATCACTTTGGATGATTTCTAATTCCTTTTCTTTATCTGGATGCTCTAACACATCCATCACAGCGGTATGCATCAAAATGACTTTGTTTCCCATCTTGATGATATTTTCTTCCATCTCGTTTAACTCTTTATCAATTTTTACCATATGTTTTATCTCCTATCCAAATCTTCCTGTAATATAATCTTCTGTTCGTTTATCTTTTGGCTGCTGGAAAATCGTACTGGTTTTGTCATACTCCACCACTTCTCCCATCAAGAAGAAGGCAGTACGATCACTTACACGTGATGCCTGTTGCATGGAATGTGTTACGATGACGATTGTATAGTCTTTTTTTAATTCCTCAATCAAATCTTCAATCTTGCTTGTGGCTATGGGATCAAGTGCACTGGTTGGCTCATCCATCAAAATGACTTCAGGCTCCATGGCAATCGCTCTTGCGATACATAAACGCTGTTGCTGTCCACCGCTTAATCCAAAGGCACTATCATGCAAACGATCTTTTACTTCATCCCATAAAGCTGCCTTTCTTAAAGACTGCTCTACAATTTCAGATAACACCTTCTTATTTTTGATTCCCTGACATCTTGGTCCATATGTGATATTATCAAAGATTGACATTGGAAATGGATTAGGCTTTTGAAATACCATGCCCACCCTTGTACGTAAATCTACCACATTTAATTTATCACCATACACATCGGTTGTATCAATTTCTATTTTTCCTTCAATCTTACAGCCGTCAATCAAATCATTCATACGATTCAAACAGCGAAGAAACGTTGATTTCCCACATCCACTGGGGCCAATCAATGCCGTTACCTTGTTTTTTTCTATATCCATACAAATATCTTTTAATGCGTGTTTTTCTCCATAATATAAATTCAAATCTTTTACATGAAAGATGGTATCATTCATTTTCATTTCCTCCTAATACCAGGCTTTATTTAATTTCCTGCTTAATAACTTCACAATAATATTCAATATAAGTACAAATACTAAGATCACAATCGAAATTGCACTTGCTAATTCAAAATTCGGCATTTCACTACTCATGATATTATAAATATGAACAGCCAGACTAGTTCCCTGTGATGTAAGGGTTGGGGTATCATTCACATAAGTTCCCATGGTATAGATCAACGCTGCACTTTCGCCTATTACACGCCCAATGCTTAATAATACACCTGTCAATATTCCAGGTATCGCACAAGGCAGCACAACTTTAAAAATCGTCTGGGATTGGTTTGCGCCAATAGATAAGGAGGCATCACGTAAAGATTGTGGTACAACGATTAATGCTTCTTCCGTAGAGCGGATAATCGTTGGCAATAAGATAATCGACATTGTAAAGGAACCTAACAATATATTGGAAGTCGTTGCGCCAAACAGCTGTGTGATTGGAAACAACACCACAACGCCCATCAAACCAAAGATGATGCTTGGAACACCTGTCAACATTTCAATCGCACTGCGAATCAAAGCAGTTAGACGGTTTTTAGGTGCATATTCATGCAGATAGATGGCGGATGCTACACCAAGTGGTAAAGCAATTAACATGGATATAATGATCAGCCATATGGTGGAAATGATACTTCCTTTGATTCCACCTCCTGGTGTTTTAAAGAATACCTGAGATATTTGCTGAGCTTTTTGATCAAGAACGGTAGTTAATTGGGAAGCATTTTGACCAAACAGTTTACCCGCACTCATCTTTGTGCCATGCTCATTCACATACACAAGCTTTTCCACCTGATAACCAGTTTCAGCTTTCATCGTAACAGTTTTATCTTTGATACTGTCATCGATCATATATTGAAATGGTGATTGGGGAGCTATATATTC
The DNA here is from genome assembly GCF_003434225.1 of Absiella sp. AM29-15. Lineage (NCBI taxonomy): Bacteria > Bacillati > Bacillota > Erysipelotrichia > Erysipelotrichales > Erysipelotrichaceae > Amedibacterium > Absiella sp. AM29-15. Next base: position 155,539 of record NZ_QVFL01000004.1, on the reverse strand, counting down.
CACCAGAATCACATTGTCTTTGTTTTGATCCTTGGCATCCACAAAGCCAACACCCCACTTTGTGCTAAAGCTGACATCCTTGTTTAAATCATCTGGTCTTTCATAAACAGCAGGCATGTTTTTGGTTTCTTCCACACTGCTTAAATAACTTTTAGACCAATAATTGCCTGTCAACAGATGCATTCCCAAAGAACTGAAGCCTTTAGAAAAGATAAACACAAAGATAGCAATCAGGATAAAGATACTTAGACCACTGGAGAAATATGTAACGCCATTTAGGACACCATCTTTGATTTTTCGTTTCTTTTTCTGCAACTGAGTGTTCATCATTGCACCTTCCCTACTTTCTTTTTGACATAATTCAATAATAAATTGCTTAATAATATGACTGCCATTAATACAAGACCAGTTGAAAAACGAATATCATAATCCAATCCAGTTGTTTCATTTAATCCAGCTAACATCGTGGTTGTCAGGGTACGTGTGGTATCAAACAGATTCAGCGTTGGTCCAAACATTTTATTGCCCGCAACCATTGCCACAGCAGTAGCTTCTCCAAATGCCCGCCCAATACCTAATATCGCACCAGCAAAGATTCCTGATTTTGCACTGGTTAGAATTACTTTAAAATTGGTTTGTGTCTTTGTTGCACCTAATGCCAGACTGCCTTCTTCAATCTCTTTTCCAACAGAGCGTATCGCTGTAATAGATAAAGATGTAATCGTTGGGAAAATCATAATGGCAAGCAACAGGATAACAGCCAGTAAAGAACTACCTCCAGCTGTAATATAATGAAACTTTTGTGCCAGACCTGATACCAATACGGTAATCGTACCAGAAGCAAATACCCCATATACTACCGATGGAATGGAGGCTAATAATTCAATGACCGTTGTCATGATTTCCGCTACTTTTTTAGGTGCGATCTTTGCGATAAACAAAGCTGTCAAAACGGATAAAGGAAATGACAATAATAATGCACCAAATGCAGACACCAGTGTATTGATGATGATAAATCCTACCCCATAAATACCCTGATCCTTTCGCCATAATGTACCTGTTAAAAACCCAACAAGATCTACCTGTCCATATGTGTAATCAGGAAGGAATGGAAGAATACCTTTTATACTAATAAAAATAATAATGATGGCTATTGCACTTGAGGAAATAAGTGCTGCCAGCATAAACATCAAACGCATATGCTGATCTTTCTTCAGCTTTTTTGCGTTTTTCTCTGTACTGATAAAACTTCTAACATACGATTTCATACAATCACCGTTCCTTATCAAATTCATAAAGGACAGCCTGTTTTTTCAGACTGTCAATTGCTTGTTTTTATTGAATATCTTCCCAGTTTGTCGTTTTACCTGTGAAAATGTCCTTTAACTGTGCCTGCGTCATATTGGTAATATTCTGGTTATCTTTATTTACCACTGCCACAACTGCATCGATGCAATATTGTCCATTTAGCATTGCTTTTGAAATATCTTCACTGCCATCTTCCTTTAATGCTCGACTGGCAAATCCAATATCCCCGGCATTTGCGCCATCTTTTTCACTACCCAGTGTATACTTTACAGCATCCCCACTACCACTTTGATTCATGGTATATGATACATTTCCAGCAAGTGGAGAGAATGCTTCAAGCGCCGCCTTAATGGTTTTTTCTACAGAAGTAGAACCTACTGTACGAATTGTAATTTTCGCATTATCCTTATTCAATACCGGATAATTTTTTGCTATTTCTTCCCATGGTTTTGCTTTTGTGATATCCACTTCACCACCAGCTGCTTTTACCACTTCCATGCCTTCTTGTGAATTAGAAATAAAATCCAAGAAAGCTTTGATCAGCTGCTGTTTATCATCATTTCCAAAATCACCTTCTGCTCTTGTGACATATACAAATGGACGTTGTAGTTTATAAGATCCATCTAATACCGTTTCACTTGACGCATTTACACCTTCATACTGTAAAGCTTTGACATTGTTTTTTTCAAAATCAGTAGATAAAGAAGTATAGCCGATTCCATTCACACTCTGCCCTACTTTGGCTGCCATATCATCATTGCTTTTTACTTCCGTAGCATCTTTTGTAAGTTCCTTTTCAAAGCCGATTCCTTTTTCAAATGCCTCTCTTGTTCCACTAGATGAATCACGTGTATATACCACGATTTTTCCACTTACCTTGCCAGTTTCCCCATTGCTTGCACATCCCGCCAGCAAAGCGACTGCTAATAAACTAACAAATAATTTCTTCATGCTTCATTCCTCCTGTATTTCATATTCTTCCTTGAATACACCTATATGATAAGGGATGATTGTAAATAGAATATGAAGGCTATGTAAAGGAAATGTTAAAAATGATATTTCTATTTGACTTATGTTTTGTATGTTCTTTCCTATTTCTGTCATTTTTTTCTTGCAAACAATTGTGTGATAGTGCTATAATAGGTAAGCAGAAAAAATGTCGCGTTCGGCAAGCGGTTAAGCCACAGCCCTCTCAAGGCTGTATCACGGGTTCAAGTCCCGTACGCGATACCATATAAAAAGCAAGCCTTTGGATAAAAGGCTTTTTTTATACTAATTTATAATCATAAAAGATAAAAATTTATGATTAGGAAATCTATCCTCTCAGATAATTATAAGCATTACGGATATAATACATCCCAGTATTATAAAGGTTTTTCACAAGATGCATCACAAGCACGAATGGTTCATAGAACTTATGAGTAGGCTTTATAAGACAGCGAAAAAAGAAGGAAAATGCTTACAAAGATTTTTTATATTGCTGCATTCACGCCCAAAGAGTGCACAGCGTGTATTCCAACATACTCGTTGCTGTTGAAATAGTAGTTTTCTAACTTCTTTGATAAATATAAAATCAAGTTATACCACCAAAAAGCATCAAATTCTAAATAGTAAAAAACTTATCCTTAACTAATGAGCATTCATCAAGGATAAGTTTTTTTTAATTCTTTAATTTTATAGAGAAAGTGGTTCCCTTGCCTGGGGTGCTATGTACCTCTAACTTGCCTCCATGTGCATCAATGATACCTTTAACAATTGGAAGTCCTAAGCCACTTCCCCCACTTTTTCTGCTTCGATCATCATCAACACGGTAAAAGCGTTCAAAAATATGAGAAAGCTGATATTCGTTTAAACCAGCGCCTTGATCTTCTACCTCGATAATATAATAAGGTGATTCATTCTTTGTCCTTAAGGTAATGGTTCCTGAATCACTGTATTTAATGGCATTGCTTAACAGGTTGACAATGACCTGCTGCATTTTGCCTGGATCAGCGAATACTTCATCCTGACTATGAAAATCACAAATGATGGATAAGCCTTTTTTTTCAGCTTGTTTTTCTAAGGAATGGATGCATTTTTGAATTATCTCACATATATTGATTTTTCTACGTTCCAATATTGGATTTGACATGGATAATCGTGAAAGCTGAAGCAGATCTTTGACAAGGACATCTAATCTATTGATTTCTACTTCGATTTGTTTCATGAATTCAATTCGTGTGGGTTCATCGTCAAAATCATCACGGTTTAGGATTTCTACCATCCCCTTGATGACTGCAATTGGTGTTTTTAATTCATGGGATGCATCCGCAATAAAACGCTTCTGGATTTTTTCGCCTTCCAAAGTTTTGGAGATATCTTGAAACAGTATCAAACAGCCGCTGTATTTCTTTTTTGCGGTAACAGGAACACTAAGTCCCTGATATTCTACACCATTTACCTTCATAATCTTATCTAAGGGCTTTTCCAGGATGAAAGCGTCTTTTATGAATTCAGATATAGGTCTTACGAAATTATTGTTTAAATAGCTCATATCGTCCTGAAAAGGCATATCTAAGGATATCTCAGACAAGTTGTTATGCATAACGATATTTCCAAACTGATCCATTAACAGCATAGGAAATGGGATACTACCAACGATTGCCAGCAGCTGTTTATTTTTTAAATGAGCATCTTTGGCAGTTGATTTGATTTCTTCCTGCAGCTCTAGATTTTCTTTGATCTGCATGGCTTTCTGCGTGTTTTCCAGATACAGCCATAAAAACCCAAAGCCAATACTCATTAAAATGATCATGACATATACATCAAAATCAAGGAAATATTCTACTAATGCGGATATAAGCAGAAAGTAGAACATCACAATGAATTTATTCTGCTTCATGTTTTTCCTCTAGCAGATAGCCTACACCTCTGGATGATTTGATATGTACGCTAGAGCCGTTTAATTTGTTTCTCAGCTTGAAAACATGTACATCCACAATTCTGGTGTCGCCATCATAATCAAAGCCCCAGATGTCATTTAAGATGCTGTCACGGGACAATACGATATTTTTGTTTTGTACAAAATACTCCAGCAGATCAAATTCTTTCTTAGTCAATGTCATTTGTTCATCTTTGATGAAAGCTTCCCTGCGCTTCATATCCATGATCAAATCACCAATACAATGTTTTTCATCCTGTTTCTTCTGCTGGCGTTTTAAATGTGCATTGACACGTGCAAGCAGTTCCCTTGGTGAAAATGGCTTTGTTACATAATCATCTACACCTTGTTCAAAGGCATACAGAATATCTGACTCATCATCTCTTGCTGTCAGCATGATCATAATACTGTCTTTTCCTTCACTGCGTAATTTCTTGACGATATCAATGCCACTGTAATGTGGCAGCATCCAGTCAATGATCAATACATCAAAATCTTCCTTCATGACTTGCTCGATGGCTTCTTTTCCATCCCCACATTCGGTGATATCATATCCGCTTTTTATTAAATCATAAGCTATAATCTTACGAATGTTTTCTTCATCTTCGATTAATAAAATCTTCGCCATACCCTTCTTCCTCCTTCTCATAACGTTCAATGATCTTTTGAACAAGTGGATGACGTACAACATCAAGACTTGTAAGTTCCACAAAGGAGATACCCTCAATACCATATAACAGCTGTTTTGCGTTTAACAGTCCACTGTCACGTTTTTTGATCAAATCGATCTGTGTTACATCTCCGGTAATCACAATACGGGAATGAAATCCCATACGTGTCAAAAACATTTTCATCTGCGCTCTGGTGGTATTCTGTGCTTCATCCAGAATAATGAATGCATTATCTAATGTTCTTCCACGCATATACGCTAATGGTGCAATTTCAATCACTTCTTTTTCCAGAAGCTTTTCTACCTGTTCATTGCCTAAGGTATCATATAATGCATCATATAATGGACGTAAGTATGGATCTACTTTTTCTTTTAAATCACCCGGTAAAAAGCCCAGATTTTCTCCGGCTTCTACGGCTGGTCTGGTTAGTATGATTTTTTTGATTTCTCCTTTTTTCAAAAGATTGGCTGCATAGACAACAGCCAGATAGGTTTTCCCCGTACCAGCAACTCCTGTGGCAAATACGATTTCCGCATGACGCATTGCCTGAAGCAGCTGGCGCTGACCAATCGTTTTGGGATAAATCATTTTTCCATTGATGGTTTTTCCTACCGGCTGTTGATACGTATTGCCGATTTCTTTAATTTTGCCAAGCTTTGCCAAACGGCAACAATAATCCACATCTCGTTCACTAAGATCGATATGTTGATCCATCATGTCAAACAATGCCTGTAGAACTTCTTTGATTTTGTTTATGGTATCCTCTTGTTCACAAAGGATCACAAATTGGTTATCACGTAAAGTCAATTGACATGTGAATGCTTCACGAATTACATCTAAATGTTTATCGTTTGGTCCACATAACTTTACGATCTGGTTCATATCTTTATCGCTTACTTCTATTGTATATTTTCTGTCCATAAATTCTCCTTCACATTCAAGGCGTGGTAATATCCTGAATCAGTGTGTAATGTACTACCATGTTTATTTTACCCGCTTCTTTGGAGAATTGCAAAATATTTTCCTTATAGAGTGCATCATCTTTCTTCATTTGTTCGCTGATTTTATCTCTTGCCTGAAATAACAGCATATAATACTGAAATGCCTTGGGCATTTTATCGTCCTTCATTTGGACATGTACATCTTTCCATGTATAAGCAAATACTCTACCCTTTACAAACAGTTCTTCTTTACTGTTGCTGGATGTATCAATCACATTAGAAACAAGGACATCGCCTTTATGCACGAATTCATTGACCTTATGCAGCTTGTTGCCATGTAAAACATCAAAACGCTGTATCACACCATCACATCGGGCGATGAGTTCTTCATGCTTCAGCTGTTCAATGATGGCGAATTCTTTTGGTGTATACGAGATTTGATAGCGACTGCCTTTTTTCTCAATTTCCAGCCATGCAATTTTATTTTCCAGTTTTTTCTTTAGATCCGTTTTTAACTGTGCTGTATCTTTTTCATAAAAAGGGACCACAATCTGCATATCTTTCAATGTTTTTTGAATCAGCGCCCGGCTTTCATCATCTTCGCCTTTGATATCGATTGCATATACCATATGAGATAATCCATACCATAAAATAATAGCGCATATGATTCCTGCCACCCTGGCTGGCTTTTTCAAAGAACGAAACAGATAGCCTAACATTCCTGTGGTGCATAGATGTTCACAGTTTTCAAAATGTGCAAAAATGATATGGCGCTCATATACTGGCACATAGACAATGACATAGCCTTTATATTCTTGTGCATCGTACATCGCAATATGAAAACGAGAGGCAATTTGTAAGACATGTAAAAGTGAACCATATAGTTTCCATTGATCCAGTCCGATTGATTTCTTATTTTTCATAAACAAACTCGATGCTTTCCAGCTTTCCTGCCATATAAATTTCAGTTGCCTCTAATGCCAATATTTTTAAGTCTTTACCGGATACATGCAGTTTGTAATCTTTAAAACGTACACTTACAAAGCTGGATGTAACGGAAACAAGTTCCGTATAATGTTCCATCATAATCTTATTATTTTCTATGGAAAGCATACACTCACCTCTATACAAGATATGTTTTTTTATGTGATGTTATGCCAGTTCTTTCTCACCTTCCTTTACCATTTTATTATAATGTAAAGAAAAGGATGGTTTTGTAATGTTTTTGTTAAATTTAAACTCTTATGATGATACGATCTATAGGAAAAAGAGTATGCATCGTACACATACTCTAAAGATTTTCCTTTTGTATTTTTATGCGATTAATTCAAATTGTTCTGCAATAGGCGCTAATACTTCCACAACTGCAATATCAATATTTAATGCACTTTGCTTTGTGTTTATTTTCTTTAACATCTTCATCAGATGCTTCTCATCAACAAATACAATATTTTTATCCTGTATCAGCTGATAAATATCATAGATCATGATCAAAGCATTATTTCTGAATTTGTATGTTGTGTGATTCAAAAGTTCAATATCTACAACGATAGGAAAACGAAACAAATCTGTATACGGTTTATGTAAAGGTCCTCCATACCATTTCTGGGCATGACAGCGTATGGTCTTTACCTGATCAAATGGTATGCAGATTTCTTCTTTCTTAGGATAAGCGATAAAAGCATCTGTATGAAGTGGCGCTGAAATCAAAATACGTTCATCATTCATATCAACACTTAATAATGGAAAAGGATAAGCTGCATCGTATATCGTATCGTTTATCTTAAAACCTGCTGGAATATATGTTCCGGTTTTCATAATCTCAGAAATTTTCATATTATCGCTCCTTGCCTGTTATTCTATCTATATCTGTTAACTTCATGATAACACTTTTTATAATATTGTAAAGTCTAAAAAAAGAACCCTCATCATGAGGATTCCATTTGTTTTATAATACTTTACTTAAGAATTCAATCGTTCTTTGATTCTGTGGATGATTGAAGATCTGATCAGGTGTTCCCTGTTCCTGGATATAACCACCATCCATAAACAACACACGATCACTGATTTGTTTCGCAAATGCCATTTCATGAGTAACGATTACAATCGTCATTCCCTGATCTGCCAAACCTTTGATAACATCCAGTACATCTTTTACCATTTCTGGGTCTAATGCGCTGGTAGGCTCATCAAATAAAATGACATCCGGATGCATGGCAAGGGCACGTACGATTGCCAAACGCTGTTTTTGTCCACCAGACAGTTTTCTTGGATATTCATCCTTTTTATCCAGCAGGCCGACTTTCGCAAGTAATTCACAGCCTAGCTTTTCAGCTTCTTCTTTTGGCATTTTTAATTCTAGCGTCGGTGTAATGGTAATATTTTCTAATACAGTCAAATGTGGGAATACATTGAAATGCTGGAATACCATACCGATTTTTTGACGGTGTGTATCGATATTCACACTTTTATCTGCGATATTGACACCTTCAAAAATCACTTTACCATCAGTTGGCACTTCTAATAGATTTAAACAACGAAGGAATGTACTTTTTCCTGAACCACTAGGTCCGATGATACTTACAACTTCCCCTTCATGTATTTCTTCATTGATGCCTTTTAATACTTCCAGATCACCAAAACTTTTTGTTAGATTTTCAACTTTGATCAATGCTTGACTAGTCACTGACACTCAGCCTCCTTTCCATATAATTTACCAGTTTACTTAAAGTAAATGTAGCCACGAAATAAATAATGGCAGTAATCGTTAATGTTTCAAGTGAGAAATATGTTGCGGTTTTTACGACATTGTTGGCAGTCATCAATTCTCCGATATAGAAAGTAGATGCAAGAGATGTTTCCTTTACCATCATGATAAATTCATTACCAAGAGATGGAAGAATCGTCTTGAATGCTTGTGGGAAAATGATTTTTACCATCATATGCTGATTGCTCATACCAAGACTCTTCGCAGCTTCCCATTGTCCTTTATCCACAGACATGATACCACCACGAATGATTTCTGCGACATATGCACTGGAATTGATTACAAGTGCGGTAATGACACTGACGATCATCTGATCGTTTCCAAACATCGCAAATATTGTTACAAACAGCCATAACTGTAATAATAATGGAGTACCACGAATGATTTCTACATATGCACTGGATAGAAACTTCACAAATTTATTCTTAGATAATTTTACAAGTGCAAGGATCGTTCCAAGCAGTGTACCACCAATGACAGTGATAAGGGCAAGACCTAATGTAGCAGCAAGGCCTGTCAAGAATTTTGGCCAGTAAATGCTGAAAATCTGTGCAACACGTTGTAAATAGTTTCCTTCAATTTTCTGTTTGTCATAATTTAAAGCTGTCTGATACCATTCTTCATAAAGGTGTTTGTCTTTGACATCCTTGATGATATCATTCACACGATACAACAATGCTGTTTCACCTTTTGGAATACCGATACGATTACCTGTATAATCTTTGTTTAATGTGAATAACAGTTCTTCTCCAATATACAGGCCGCTTTTTTGTTTTACAAAGTCTTGGCCAGTTCCATAAGCTGTTGCGACTGCATCAACGGTACCGTTGTTTAATAATTCAATCGCATCATTTAACTGTGTGATATACTGTTTCTTTGCATCAGGCAATTGTTCACTGACATATAAGTCCTGCAGGCTGCCTGCCTGTACTGCGATTTTTTTGCCTTTTAATGTATCCAAAGAAGTGTATACATCTTTTTTATCTTCTTTGATCAGGATACCCTGCCAGCCGGATTCGCCTTCTTCATCAAAGTAAGAATCACTCATTTCCATAGAATCTTCACGGGCAGGTGTTTTTGTAATACCAGTGATTGCAAGGTCAATCTGTTTGGTTGTTACACTGGCAAGTACTGCATCAAAGTCCATTGCTTTGATTGTCAGCTTAACGCCTAAAGAATCTGCGATATATTTTGCAAGTTCAATGTCACAGCCAACATACTGATCCTGTCCTGTTTTGGTTGTATCAATAAATTCCATTGGCGGAAAGTCTGGTGATGTACCGACAATTAATTCGCCACGGTCTAAAATCTGTTGTAAAAAGTCGCCCTCGCCTTTTTGTGTGTTATCGTCTTCTGCATGAATGATTGGCATGTTTACACAAATGATTGCCAGCACACTTAGAATCGTTAACAATTTTTTTATTTGTTTCATATTGATCTTCCTTTCTCCTTATAAAAATAAAACGCCGCCTCGATTAGAGGCGACGTATCGCGGTACCACTCTGTTTCATCTTCTGTATCCCACAAAAGATCTTTAGCCTTGTAACGTAAGGCAGACGACCCCTTCTACTGTTTTCAAAGGGACACTCCCAGATGCGCTTCTAAAGATTTCTTACCGCTGACCTTCCACTCTGTATCAGCTCGCTGATGGCGAAATTCTTTATACTCCTTCTGATCCACATTTTTTTATAAGTGTTTTTATCTTACTGTATCTTTTTTTATTTGTCAATATATGTTTTTATAAATTTTACACATATTTATCCATCCACAAAAGATACGCCTCTACACTATCCTATGCATCGTTGACCATCTGGCATAAAAAAAGAAGAAGTTTCCTTCTTCTTATTTACCGCGACGTGCTTTACGTGCAGCTTCTGATTTCAATTTACGGCGTACGCCTGGTTTTACATAAAACTCTCTTTTGCGAGCTTCAGCAAGGGTTCCATTTCTTGACACTTGGCGTTTGAATCTACGTAAAGCATCATCAAGAACTTCGTTTTCTTTTAATACTACTTTCGGCATGATTTACCCTCCCTTCTGATGCAAGCAACACTATTATACTGAAAACATTTGAAAAATGCAACTAATTTTGTATATTTGATGAGATTTTTCAAAGTTTTTTTCTTTAAAAGCGTTACTTCCTATATCCCTTACAGCTTTTCTTCGTCATCTTCAAGTCCCAAACAGTATTTTCTAATACAGTGGCGAGCGACATGGTTATCACCCATCCATGGCTCTCTGCCAAATTCACGATACATAAATACCTCATCCCCTTTTCCAAGGATCAGTACCGTATCGCCAACATTGGCACTTTCAATAGCCTGACGAATTGCTGCATAGCGATCTTCAATAAAGATGTTATTGGTGTGTTCAATACCGCCTTTGATTTCATTGGCGATATCTCTTGGATCTTCATCACGTGGATCATCCTCAGTTAAAATAATACTTTCACAATAACGATCCGCAATCTCTCCAAACACCTTACGTTTCTTGGTATCACGTTTTCCTGCAGAACCAAATACAGAAATAATCGCATGGCCCTCTTCCGTGATACTCTTCGCATATTCAAATACCTTTTCCAAACCATCCGGGGTATGTGCAAAATCTACGATGACATTAAACAACTGTCCTTCATCGATTCGTTCCATTCTTCCATCTACCTGTGTCAAAGAATTGACGTATGGTAAAATTTCTTCTAATGGGATACCACTTTCTGCCATAGCCGCAATCGCTGCCAACAGATTGGAAATGTTATACATTGCCACTAGGTTGGTTCTTACTGGGTATTCTTTTCCATCATGATACAGGATAAAACTAGAACCATCCGTTCCAATCTGAATCTCACTGCCACGATAGTCTGCGTCTTTTTCAATACCATATGTCACAATACGTGCACTGCACGCTTCTTTTAAACGTTCAAAGTATGCATCATCCATATTCAATACAGCGACGCCATCCGGTTTTAAATTGGTAAACAATTTCTTTTTCGCTTCAAAATAATTTTCAATCGTTCCATGAAAATCCAAATGATCATATGTCAGATTGGAAAATATCGCAACATCAAAATCAACACTTTGTACACGTCCAAGTTCTAATCCATGAGAGCTGACTTCCAAAGCCACTGCCTTCATCTTCGCATCCAGCATATCTTTTAATGTCTTATGTATCAAAATCGCATCTGGTGTCGTTAAACTAGGTGGTAAAACCACATCTCCATAACTGATGGAAATCGTACCGATATAGCCACATGGTTCAAAATGACTGTATACATCCTTTATGATGCTTGTGATCGTACTTTTTCCATTTGTGCCAGTTACACCAAATACTTTCAGTTTCCGACTTGGATAGCCATAAAACTTACTGGCAAGGATATTTAGCGTGTTGTTTACATTTTCTACCTTGATGTACGCAACGCCTTTTCGTGTATTTTCAACAGGTTTGGTATGAACAATACATACAGCACCTTTATCAATGACTTCATCAATAAATTCATGCCCATCATGTACCATGCCTTCCATACAAAAATACATATCATTTTTCTTGACTTTTCTTGAATCAATACATAATCCGCCAATTTCTATATCCGGCGCATTATCAAACATCTGTGACAGTTTCATGTAAGATGCCTCCTTAAACTGCATAAAGCTTATCGTTTTCAAATGTCTGAATGACAACTTTCTTCATTTTGTGGAGATCTTCAGGATTTCCTTTGACATAAACCGGCAGATATTCACTGGTATGCCCAAATAAATAGCCATCTTCCATTTTTTCTAACAATACATCTACTTCTTTGCCAATAAAGCGTTCTTTATAGTTATCGTAAAGTTCTTTACTTATTTCAATCAGTTTTCCCGCACGTTCTTTTTTTACTTTGTTTTCAATATGCCCACTCATCTTTGCCGCAACGGTATTGTCACGTTTACTGAATGGAAACACATGCAGAAAAGAGAAATTGATTTCTTTGATATTCTTCATGGTATCCGCAAATTCTTCTTCACTTTCCTGAGGAAAACCAGTAATTACATCCGTGGATATGGAAATATCCGGCATTAAAGAACGAATATATGCCACACGCTGTTTAAACCATTCCACATCATAAGGACGATTCATATTCTTCAATACAGTATTATTTGCGGTTTGAATCGGTATATGTAAATGACGTGCTATTTTTGGTTCTTCTTTCATATACATTAACAATTCATCACTCAGCTCATTCATTTCAATGGATGAAATACGAATACGTTTTAATCCATCGATTTCATTTACCATACGTTTCATCAAATGTAAAAGATTTGTATGGATATCACGACCATAACGACCCGTATGTATACCACTTAATACAATTTCCAAATGTCCGTTTTTCACCAGATCCGTAGCAACACGTAATGCTTCTTCTTCCTTTAAAGAACGCTCAGCACCACGTGCATAGGGAATGATACAATAGCTGCAAAACTGATTACAGCCATCCTGTATCTTCAAGAATGCTCTTGTCTGATGTTCAAATTTATGAATAGGAAGGGCTTCAAAAGCCTTTACCTGGCGCACATCATGCAGCATGATCTGTTTATCTCTATGTATCAGAGCATGTTCAATCATATCTGCCAATTGACTCTTCCCATCACTTCCAACAATAATATCGACATGTTCCATCGCTTCCATTGCATCTTTTGATGTCTGTACATAACAACCAACCACCGCAATGATAGCGTTTGGATTGGCTGCATGTGCCTGATGGATTTTCTGTCTGCTTTTTGCACCTGCCGTATTGGTTACTGCACAGGTATTAATGATATAAATATCGGCTTTATCTTTGAAGGATACTTCTTCATATCCTTTATCTAACAATGCACTTTCATAACCCTGGGATTCATATGTATTTACTTTACATCCCAATGTCGCAATCGCAAATGTAGTCATGCACTCACTCCTTAGTGTTGATTATACTCTAAATCATATCGCTTGAAAAGGTTTCTAGGTATTATTTTTATTCCTTTTTGCCTGCTTTTCCAGTAATTTACTGATTTTTTTCTTCATTTTATCAGGAATCAAAGTACTTTCTATCAGCATTTGGGCAAGATCCTCCTCACGTCCCAGCAAAAACAGCATTGCTGCCATACGCAGTTCTTTTTCATCTATATTCTGCATTTTAGGATCAAGGGACAAGCTGCTGGTATAGTGACCATGCAAAAAACAATAGAAACGGTGAACCATTGGCTGATACACCACAAAGCTATCTCCCATCTGGGCATATACCTGTGTACTTGTAAAACCATTTTCATATGGTAATACGCCATAAAGATCATCTTTGATTTCCTTTTCAAAATCACGGATAAATGTATGATACTGTTTTAAATCCAGTAAAACGATTTCCGTATTATATAAATGATTCATACGTGAATCGAAACATGGCATAAAGATTTCTTCCTCTTCATACATGAAATGCTTCATATCCTGCTTACAGGCATCAATATCCACGTTCATCTGTTGTTTACGTTCTTTATATGTCAAATCATACCAATAATCATACATTTTCACATACGTATCAAAAAATACTTCTTCAAAATGCTGTTTATTTTTGATGGATGACACATAAATTTCATAATGTATACAATCAATATCATCACTTTTTGAACAGGTTACTTTATTTTCTGTCAAAAAGTTTTTCATTTCTTTTAACGTTTTTTTATATTCTTTATGATTCTCTAATTTTTGATCATATGTTTTATTCAATAATTCCACAAGCGTCTTCATGATTGATCCCCCACCATCTCATAAAAGAAAGCAATGTTGTTGATGAGTGAAATAGCAGCAGTTTCTGCACGTAATATCCTTGCGCCTAAAGACACGCGGATAAAACCACTTGCTTCCAATTGTTCCACTTCTTCTATAGAAAAACCGCCTTCACTGCCTACAACCACCAATACAGAAGAAATATTTTTATGCTGTTGCAATACCTGATACAAATGTTCACTTTGATGATCAGCATCTTCATAAGCAATCAGTTTCAAATCTGCTTCTACATCTTTTATTTTTTTTAAATCAACGGTATCCTGAAATTCTACCAATGTACTACGTTTACATTGTTCACAGGCTTCTTGAAGGATCTTTTCATATCGCTGACGCTTTTTATCTGCTTTTTCATCTTTCATCTTCACAACCGTACGGCTGGAGATAAAAGGCAGGATACAACTAACACCTAATTCTGCACTTTTCTGTAGCAGAAAATCCCACTTTTCCTTCTTAATCAAGCCTTGTGCCAGTGTGATATGTACTTTATTCTTTGTATGATCTTCAATCATCTCATCAATATGTGCGAACACATGCTTCCCATCGATATGAATATGAGCAAAATACATCTGTGAAGATGTATCCACAATACGTATCACATCATCCTCCCGCATACGTAAAACATGTGTAATATGATGGGATTGTTCTGTGTTTAAAGCTATCTGATCATTCATATGCGCGATCGTATCAATAAAATACTGCTGCATATATCTACACCTCAATTCCTAATACATGAAAAATCAGGGAATGTCCCTGTTATTTATTTTTCATTTCGCCTTTTTCCGCAAGAGAACGCAATTGTTTTACCTCAAAAGGTTTTAAGATACGGTATTCTCCCTGTCTTAAATCACTACAATGTAAAAAAGCAATCTGTTTTCTATGCAGACGACGTACTTCATATCCAAGAGCTTCCATCATTCGTTTGATCTGACGGTTTCTGCCTTCACAAATCGTCAAATCAAAACTGCACTGATTCTTTTCTTTATCTTTTTCCGTAAACTTGAATTTTGCCGGTAAGGTCTTTGTGCCATCATCTAAAATGATTCCATTTTTGATTTTTTTCATATCTTCAATCGTTAAAATTCCATTGATTGTCAGATTATAAACCTTGGGAATGTGATAACGGGGATGAATGATTGCATTTGCGAAATCTCCATCGTTGGTTAAAATCAAAACACCACTGGTATCATAATCTAATCGACCTACTGTAAAAATACGTTCTTTACAATGAATCAGGTCCACTACACATGTACGGTCAAATTCATCATTTGATGTACACATGGTTTTCTTAGGCTTATTCATTAAAAAATACACTTTATTTTCTTTTTCAATTGGATTTCCATCAACTTCAATGTAATCTCCTTTTTTTACTTTATATCCCATTTCAGACACGATTTCTCCATTGACGCTGACACGTCCCTGTGCGATCATTTCTTCCGCTTTTCTTCTGGATGCAACTCCTGCCTGTGCTATTACTTTCTGTAAACGTTCCATATCTGACACCTCACTGCTTAATTGTACACGAAATGATGTAAATTGTAAAAGATTTTATAAAAAAAACAATGCAAGCCACTATACTCGCATTGTTTTACATCATGAAGCGATGCCATATGCAGAAAATTGCGAACGTATGTTTGCTCTTGTTTCTTTTAGCTTTTCTAGTACGCTAAAAGAGTCCAATGCATCTAACGCCATTTCTTCACTCAAACTGCCAGCCATGATTTCTTGATTATATTGTCTTTTTTTTAAATCGCTCATTTTGAAATCAATCATGTCATGATGCAAAATCATATCAACAGAAATATTATTTCCATCCGTTGTCAAATAAGCATCTTCTTTTATATGATATTTCCCATATAAACCAGAAACAAGGTTATAATTACCATTATCCTCTCGCCTTAGAAATACAATGTATTCTTCTTGTGTTCGCATTGGCAAACATGCTCCAAACACATACAATAAATCTTCTTCACTTATCCCATGTTCAATTCTGAAAGGTTCATACATTTGAATTTTTGTTTCTTTGATATTCATATCTCCTTTATAGACATCTAAAACTTCTACTTCACTGCAAATTGTATTGATTTTTTGAGAACGGTTTTTCAACGTTACTTTTGCAATTAAATCACTATTCTCATATAAAGTATCTATCTTATTCCCATTTGTTTCATACATAGCCGTCACATTGGGATATGAAGGTACATCCCCCTCTTTTCCAGCACTTTCTAAAGTTAGCATTACTTCCTTAATATGATTCAAACCCGTATATGCTTTTGTTTCTAAATTTTTCCCAGCGAAATAAGCATAACCAAGCAAAGCAATAACGATCAATAAAAATATAATGATAAGTTTATTCACTTGTTTCATATAACTGAACCGTCCCATTATTAAATTTATATGTTACATCACATAGATTTTCTATATCTTTTCGATTATGTGATGTAATCATAATCAACTTTCCTTTATTCTTTTCTTCATGTAAAACGTCATAAATCATAGAAACTCCATTTTCATCTAAACCGCTTGTGATTTCATCAAGAATCAAAATATCATTATCTTCCATAATCGCCTGTGCTATTCCTAACCGTTGCCGCATGCCTAATGAATATTTCCCAACTTTTTTATTTTCTTGTGTAAATAGTCCTACTTTCTTAATCGCATTTATAATTTCATTAATTCCAATTTCATTACGTATTTTTGCTAACATTTCCAAATTTTCTAATCCACTTAATTCATTGAAAAAATCAGGTTTTTCTAGTACAATTCCGATTTTAGGCATTTGATGAATCGTACGATACGGGATATCATCTAAAAATAATTCTCCTTCCGTTGGTTTTACCAAATTACTGATAACACGTAATAACATTGTTTTTCCACACCCATTATATCCCACAAAACCATAAATCTTTCCAGAATTCATTTCTACATTAACATTTTGAAAAATACATTGACCTTTTATTACTTTACTAACATTTTCAACTTTTATCTTCATTTTCATCAGCTCCTTAATAATAATCTAGATGATTCACAGCGTAACAATTTCCTATAAACAGCAGTAGCATAACTACACCAAGCCAAATTATTGTTAGTATATCATGTGTTCTCATTAAAATGATTTCAGCCCCAGTTCCTGTTACAATACTTGAAAAAGTGATAACAATAAACACAATCATTCCATAGCTAAATAGTTTTGTATCTTTATAAAATTGATAAATAAGAAACATGGTTAATACTAAGATTTGAATTCTGAAATAACCTTCGACAAGGTATGTTATAAAAGAAATATTATTAGCTCGAAATAATTCATTTATACCATACTTCAATACTAGCATAATGCATAACACAACACTTCCTTTCAAAAATGTTTTCATTAACCATTTGCTGCGATTTCGCATTCTAATAGCATAAAACAATAAATGAGAACGATAATTTTTAAACATCAAATTTAATGTTACAGACACAAGAAATACAGTTGATGATATCCACATAAAGTATGGCAGTACAATTTCTGTAATTACAATGAAAAAGATTTGTGGGAACCCTATAGAATCAATGATAGAAAGATTTTGATACATTATATTCTGTAGCAAAAATAGTATAATAGCCATAATTATAATGAAAAAATTCATGCTTATTTTACATAAATATTCCCATTTCCACTTCAACATGAATATTGTTACATTGATGATAAAAATTGATAATGTCATTATCATAAAAATACTAAAATAATTTTCATTACCTTCAACGTAAAAATTATAGAATGGTGGCATAATCTTAAGTATGATCATATATCCTACACTAATGCTTAAACATAAAAAGTAAGATAAACTTGCCTTTTTCGTTATAATACATTGATGATTAGTTTGAGCAATAAAAACAAAAATTAAAAGTGTATGGATATATAAAATCAAGATATATCTTATATACGATAATGTCATAGAAAAGCAACATAGAAATAATATTAAATAATACAATGTAACAAGAATAAAGCTAGCAAGTACACAATCTTTTAGAAAGCTTTTGTTCCATTCATTTATATCTTTATATCGTATTTGACAAAATATGTTATTATAATAGCGATTAACACGATAAAATATAAAACAAATAAATATTGGCAAAAATAGAAATTGCATACCTTCAAAAAAGAATTCTATAATTTTTTCTCCACCTAATCCAATTTTCCAACGATAAAGTACCGTCAAAGTTAAAAGAAAAAAGAAGATTGCATCTATTATTTTGGATTTATAAATATAAGCATTTTTATTCAAAAGGATCCCTCCTCGCATATATTTTGAATAACACAAAATCAATTAATAAGAACATGAGCAAAAACACAAAATAGACCCATACACTTAATTTAGCGTTTGTATTGTAAGGAGATATTAATGCCTGAAAATACCACTTTCCATAAGGATCATTAAGAAATGAAAAAAGAATATTAGGTATAAACGATAGAAAAAAAACAGCAATATATGTAAGCACTTTTTGTTTACAAATTAAACTAATAGAAAATGCCAGCATGGCACACAAACCTCCATATGTACTGACAATTGCAAAAAAAACTAATATATAAATATATGGATGAGTTGCATATAATTGATAAAAAGTAAATGTTGATTCCAATTCTTTAAAATTATTTTCAGCAGCAATATAAGTGAACATTGTCATTTGATTTGTATGTAAATCCAACATTAATATTTCAGACAAAAAGCTAATCAATAAAGGAATGAATAATAATAAGAATCCAGAAAGAAAGCAAATCAAATACTTAGAGGTAAAAAAATTTTTTTTATTTACCCTGGTAAAAACCACATCTGTCATATTTCTTTCGCTAAGCCATGTATCTGCAAATGGGAACACAACAAGCAAAGGAATCAGATTAAACAATCCATTTTTAAACGAAATTTTCAAATAGTCAGAACCTATTATAAAATGATGTTGATATGAATAACCTTTCGTATATACATCCGTTATATCTCTTAATGAAATATACGAAAAAAGCAGAGTCAATATTATCAACATAATTAGAAATATCTTTTTATGTAATAAAAGATACACATCTTTTTTTAGAGTTTGTAGCATATCATATCCTCCCAAAAAAATTATAAAACAAGCAATCAGACGATTGCTTATTTATTTTTAATATACATTTACTACCCCTTTACAGGTGTATGCAAACGCATTTCCCTCATAATCTCTCCATACTACTTTTACGGATTCTCCACTTTGTCCTCTTGCTGCTTTAGTGATTGGACCGCCTCCTTCTTTTACTATAATATTATCTCCTAATAATGTAGTAGATGGATTATTATACATACAAAGTATCATGGTATTAACTTTTCCATCTAAATCAAATTTAGCTGTCCATTTTTTTCATTTGTATTTTTTGTCACTACTTTGCTAAGTGTTCCATTAGTGGCTGCTATTTGGGTAATTCCAAAAGATGCAGCATCTACATTTGTCATAGCGCATAAGATACCTGCTACAGCCAGCAAATAAATCATATTTCTTTTTTCATAAACTGCTCCCTTCTTGATTTGATATACAAATACTTTTCTAAGATAATTATACTTAAAAAGAGATACTAATGCAAGCGTTTTCATAGCTTTTTTTCGCTGTTTTTAATGATAGAATGTTTCATTTCTTACGAATTATAGAAGTATAAAGTATATTCATATTCATGCAAAAAACAGCATTGTTAAAAGAATTGCCATAGAGATACCCGCAACATCCGCAATCAACCCAATCGATAATGCATTTTTTATTTTTTTAATACCTACGCTGGAGAAATAAAGGGTAATTACATAAAACGTTGTATCGGTAGAACCTTGAATAATACTGGCCATATTCCCTGCTAAGGAATCTACACCACATGTTTGAAAGATGTCCGCAAGAACTGCTAAGGAGGCATTACCTGATATTGGACGAAAGAATACCATCGGCCATATTTGAGAAGGTATGCCTTTGATCATAGATGACATAAAGTTACAAATCATGTCCATCAAGCCACTTTTTCTAAGTAAAGTAATCGCAAACATCATCGCAAGCAAGGCAGGATAGATATCCATAAACAAAGATAATCCATCTTTAACTCCTTGAGTAAATACAGGATATGCTTTGACATGGCGAAAAAATGCAATCACAAAGATGACTAATACAATACAGGGCATGATATAAGCTGTTTTATTCATGATAATTCCACCAGCGATCAACCATGATTCCTATAAAGCTTGCGAATAATGTGGACACGATGGCATATGGTAAAAATCCCATAACATCTATGGAATGAAAACTGGAGCGCATAGCGACAAGGGTTGTAGAGAATAAAGTTACTCCTGCTGTATTTAATACTAGAAAGGTCACCATAGAGCGGGTTGCTGTATCTTTTTGTTCATTATGTTTTTGCATACCTTCCATTGCTTTTAATCCAACAGGGGTGGCCGCTGAACCAAGTCCTACCATATTAACAACGACATTGGTTGCGACATAGCCAAGTGTTTCTTCATCATGTTTCAAATCTGGAAACAGCCATTTTAAAAGTGGATGCATCAAACGTTCCACAAAATGAATAATGCCTGCTTCCCTTGCGACATATAATACACCGTTCCAAAATACCGTGACACATAACAATGGAATCACAAAATCAAAGGTATCTTTGCCCACGTTCACAAATACATCATTGATGATATTCACATCTCCATTTGCTAATGCATACGCGATACTTCCAAGAATCATGACAACCCATAAAAAATTCATGACTGATCTCCTTTCACCTTTTGTAAAGGATAGCTATAAACATTGCTGACATTATTTTTAATGACTTCCACCACAAAATTATTTTTCTCTACATGACTTTTTACCTGCAAGGTATCTTTACCATCTTTTTGAAGGCTTACAGCGATATCCGTATCCACTTGAATCTGTTTTTTCCCAATACAATAGGTTCCTTTATTCAGTAGCACTTCAGTTTTATATTTTTCAAATACCTCCTGGTGTTTACTTTCATGAAATGCAAAGTCATCACTGCTTCTAAGTGTCACGACTACACTGTTTACACCATCATGACTGGCGGTTGTGACAAGTGTTCTTCCGGCCTTTTTTGTAAAGCCAGTCTTGCCTCCTGTGGTAAATGGAAATTCAAATAATAAACGGTTTTTATTTTTCCAGCGATAGTTCCATGTACTTGTATAATATTTAGCGCCTGTAATTTTCTGAAAATCATCATTTTTCATCGCATAGCTCATTAATATTGCCATATCATAAGCCGTTGAAATATTTCCTCCATCTTCTTCATCTAATCCGCTTGGATTATGAAATGTGGTATTCAGCATGCCAATTTGTCTGGCTTTTTTATTCATTTCTTTCACGAAATCATCCACATTTCCTTTGACATGTGTCGCAATCGCAACTGCCGCATCATTTCCACTGCGTAACATCAATCCATATAATAAATCCTGCAGGTTGACTTGTTGGCCTGCTTTTAAGTAGATACTGCTGCCATTTGCCAGTTTGATTTCATCCCCTACATTCCATGTATCTTTTAAATCGCCTTCTTCTATTGCAATCATTGCTGTCATGATTTTTGAGATACTTGCGACACTTTGTGGTTCATTCATATCTTTTTCTTCAATCACTGTATTATCATCTTCGCTTAATACACAATAACTGTCCGCATGTACAACACTGCACTGGATTAGTAAACATAATAAAATACAACCCCATTTTTTCATATCATCACCATTCACAAGTATATGTCGAAGAACAGAAAAAGATGTTGTCCTGACACATCATTTTTGATATGCGGACAACATCTTTTCTAATTGTATTCTATTTAAATTCTGTATGGATATGACAGGACTTGGATCATCATATGGCAATAGATTTTTTTCATAAACACCCACATCCAGCCAACGGCCGTGTTTATAACCTGTCTTATGATATACGCCACACTTTTCAAAACCATATTTTTGATGCATGCCTTCACTTTTTTCATTTGGAAGTGTGATCAGACTGTATGCATTTTTTATACCCTGCAGTTTTAAGATATCGATCATTGCCTGAAACAGGATACTACCATAGCCTTTGGATGTATACTCCTTGTGAAAGTATTGTGACAATTCAACATCCCAGTCATATGCCTTTCTTTGAAACATGCGATGCGCATAAGCATATCCGATGATATGTCCATCTTCTTCTAATACCAGATAAGGATAATCCTTCATGATATCACTCATACGTGTTTGAAATTCCTGTAAGGATGGTACATCATATTCAAACGTGATCTGCGTCTGTTTTACATAATAAGCATAGATATCTAAAATTGCCTGTGCATCTTCTATTTTCGCAAATCGTATATTCATCATATACTCCTTTCTTCTTCATGGTAAATGCCATCTAAATAAGTAATTGCTTCAATCGCATCCCATACGATATTATCAAAGCTTTCTAGTATTTCATAGCGTTCTAATTGATTCATGACAGATGCACTTACACCACATAATATAACACGAATATGCTGATTTTTACAGCCTGTAGCGATATCATTTAACTCCTGTACACCATTTTGATCAATAGATGGAACTCCACGCATAGAGAAAATCAATGCTTCTGCTTCTGTGATAGACGCTTTTAATACCTGCTTGATTTTTCCTTGTGTCGCAAAAAACATTGGACCACTTAAGTATATCAGTTTGGTTTGTTCATGTGAATATTTTAAATCTTTATCTAATCGCTTAAAATCGACATCTTCTACACTGATAGATAAATCAGAGTTATTCACAATAAATAAAATACAAGATACTAAGATGCCAATGAAAATGGCGATTGTTAAATCAAATACAATGGTCGCAATCATGGTTGTAAAAAACTGTGCCAGATTGGTTTTCAGCCTTTTATCGAACATGTGATGAATTTCTCTCCATTCATTCATACGCCATGCGGTCATCATCAATACGCCGGCAAGTGCTGCCATGGGTATTTTTGACATATAAGGTCCTAACAAAAACATAGATGCCAATAATACAAGAGAATGAATCATCGATACCAGACGTGTCTGTCCGCCTGCTTTAATGGCAACACTTGTTCTAGCGATAGCTGCTGTAGCAGGTACACCACCAAAGAATGGTAAAATCGTATTTCCAATCCCCTGTGCCAAAAGTTCACGATCGGCATGTAAGGGTTCATTTTTCATTTTTGATGCACTTGCCCCACATAATAAGGATTCAATCATTCCCAAAGCAGCAATACTTACAGCCGGCATTATCAGGTTCTGCATATTTGACCATGGTATCTGATCCATAAACAAGCGGACATCCGGAAGCAGAGTGGATGGAATTGCACCTACCTCTTTTACCTCATAAGGTAAGAGCATATGGAAAGTTAAAGCAATTAGAATTGCCGCAAGTGATGATGGAAACACACTTTGCCATTTTTTAGGCCATATGATCATAATACCAACAACCATGGCACCAAACAACAATGTCATCCCATCAATAGAAAACCCAAGTTGTCCATAAGACGCCAGTTTTTCAATTAGATTCGTTCCAGATGATGTTGTCCCAAAGAAGTTATCAATTTGTCCTGCAGCAATAATGATCGCAATACCACTGGTAAAACCGGTCACAACACTTGAAGGAATAAATGAAACAATTCTTCCAACTTTAAATACAGAGGCAAGCATCAATATAATGCCTGACATCAAAGATGCCACAAAGACTCCCTGTAAACCATATGTGGCAGATAAGCCAATCAAGATAGCACTCATAGCACCGGTTGGTCCGGAAATCTGATAAGATGCCCCAGATAATCCTCCAATAACGATTCCAGCGATAATCGCAGTAATCATACCTGCAGCAGCATCTGCACCACTGCTGACACCAAATGCTAAAGCAAGTGGCAAAGCAACAGCCGCAACTGTAAATCCTGCCAGCAGATCTTTTAAAAACCGCTGTGTATTATATCCCTTGAATTCCCTTTTTAAATCATTTACAAACGTGTTCAAAACAATTTCCTCCTCAAAAATAATAGACAGGTTTTATTATATGTGTTTTTTATTCAAAATGAAACAAAAAAATTACATTTTTCACAAAAAAAGAAGAAACCCTTGAACGATTTCTTCTTTTCTATATTGCGCTGAAGTCATGCTAATACTCTCTGGCTTCCTCATCTCTTCTATGATCAGTTTCACCATTTCACATGTTCCTTCAGCTGCTATAGATACTTTTTCATCAATTCTTATCACGCCTTAGGCTTTCACCATTTCCAACACATTGTTCCTCATGGCTTTCACCTGCTTGACTTTTCCTTGATGTCATCCTTCCTGACTACATGATTCCCGACGTCCTTGGCTCTGGTATGTTCTGCATACTTCCAAGTCTAATCGGTTTTTGTCATTCTTGATGTTTCTCTATAGCCTTTTCACAAGTGGCCATTACTATCCTGACGCTGGATAAGATAGATACTTTATTATGTTCTTCCTACCTCTTGCCAGTTTCATGAACCATTTGTTAATAAGCTTTTTTCTTTGTACCTTTGTTACGTTTACAGTATAACCCGCATCTTTTCATTCGTAAACATTTTTGGAATAATTTACAGTTTTATGGAATAATTTGCAAAATATCTTATTTTGTTTCTTTTGGCATGACAATCATAAAAATAATATACGCAATCAAACCACTGGAATAAGCCAGTGTAAACAATACAAACAACAAACGTATTATCTTAGGATCGATATCAAAAAATTTCGCTATGCCACCACATACACCGGCTAAATATCTTCCTTTTCTTACTCTAACCAATTTCTTCATGATGTAACCCTTTTACTAACATGCCTGATATACAGCCACATATCCATAATATGATAAGAGAACATATCCAATTTTGTGTAGTTGTATCATAATAACCTGATATACCAAAAACAGCTGTTATTGGATATAATGTTTTTAACGTTTGTGACATACTCATAAACAGTCCTGCAAAAGAATATATTTCCGTAAGCACCATGGATACCCAATAACTTTTTTTCAAATAGGGCGCAATCGCAATGAATGGTGATACAGCAAAGAATACACCAATCCCATCCAACAGATACATTTTGAAAAAGCTGCCGATTAGTGCCCATGACAGATGAGATACATGTACACAAACCTCTATAAAAAGCGTAATGAAAAACAACAATAAATATATGAGAACACAAAATATAAATGTCACGATCAGCTTCGCAAATGTCAGCTTTGTTTCATCAACTGGAATGAGGCGTAAAGATTTCATAGTATCCTCTTGTTCCTCACGGCAAATCATGTAGCTTCCTAAAAGGGCAATCATGGCAGGCAGGACAAATAATGTTGCCCATACCTGTGTAGTTGTCAGATACCAGCCAGTTAAATCCATGGATAATTGTTCATTGGATAATGTTGTAATTCCACCAATATAAACAATAACTGCAATCAAAACAGTCGCAAGCATTGTAATAAAAACAATATTAGAACGTTTGAGTTTTTGAAATTCTGCCCATAATAATATCCGCATGCTTCCACCTTACTTTCTTTTGCTTAACTTTATGTTCGCAAATAAAACAGAAGCTATGCCCCATATGCAAAGGCTGATAAAGGCAATGGAAACATTCGTCTGTGGAAGTGTAAAACCTGAAAGTGTTCCATTTCTTGCGATAATCACAAAAACGCAGGATAAAGGATGTATGCAGGAATTTACAGGTGTGATAAATACACCGGCAAATACATAGATCAACGTTACACATACAGGAAATATATAACCTTTTTGTGAAGCGGATAGCGCAAAGACGGGTAGTATCGCAACAGCTGTCAATACCGCAATCTCGATACTTCGTTCAAGTAAACGCAGGATATCGCCCCAGTCAAATGCTACATAATGTGGTAACACACTAAACAATATAGATGCAAATACATTTAATAACATAAAACAGATGCCATAGATCAATACAACAAAGAACTTGCTAAATAGTAAACCCATTTTACTTACCGGTACGATCCATAACTGTTTCAACATATCATATCGGTTTTCATCATGCATCAACATGGTAGCAAATAAACCTAATACAAATGGAAGGATAATAAATAACGTATAGTTGTATGAGGACCATTTATAAAACGCTGCAGGATCTATATCTTTCTGCCCTAAGTAACCAAAATATAGAAAAGCAAAGAATGGCATGATCCACGCTGACAATAACATGAGCCATATCTGTTTCTTACGGCGCAGCTTACAAAACTCAATTGA
Organism: Absiella sp. AM29-15; assembly: GCF_003434225.1. NCBI lineage: Bacteria > Bacillati > Bacillota > Erysipelotrichia > Erysipelotrichales > Erysipelotrichaceae > Amedibacterium > Absiella sp. AM29-15. The sequence goes on along the minus strand of NZ_QVFL01000004.1, from coordinate 128,890 downwards.
AACCAGTTTAAGCAATGCCCTCACCTCCAGTGATTTTTTTGAAATAATCTTCCAGGGTATCATTACAGATACTAGAGCTGATGACAGTGATATTCTCCATAAATAACGCTTTATTGATTTCTCCCATGTGCAGTGTTGTATCATAAATACGAATGGTTTGTTCATCCTGTACAGAATAATCAAATATATGAAATTGACGTTCTAAAAGCAGCGTTGTTTTTGGCACATCGGATACCTGTAACAAGATGTATTTACGATTTCGTTTTTCTAATGCTTGCATACTGCTTTCTTCCAGAAGCACACCATGATCAATAATACCAATATCATCCGCAAGTAATGCGATTTCAGAAAGAATATGACTGGAAATGATGATTGTTTTTCCATATTCATTGCTTAATCGTTTAATAAACTCCCTGACTTCTGCTATGCCGATAGGATCAAGACCATTGGTTGGTTCATCTAAAATCAACAATTCTGGATCATGCAGTATCGCATTCGCAATTCCAAGACGCTGTTTCATTCCAAGTGAATATTTTCCAAAGGTTTTTTTATCTTTATAAGGCAGTCCAACAATCTGTAAGGCTTTCTTTACCGCATCATGGGTTGGTGTGCCCCGCAGTCTTGCGAATATTTCTAAATTTTCTGTACCTGTCAAATTTGGATAAAATCCTGGAGTTTCTATGATTGCGCCAATACGAGGATATATTTTCTTTTCCAGTCCTTTTATATTTTTTCCAAACACTTCTATGTTTCCAGAAGTGATTGGCGTCAATCCTAAAATCATTTTCATAATCGTTGTTTTCCCAGCACCATTACGCCCCAACAAGCCATAAATACGACCTTCTTTCACATGTAGGTTCACTTTGTTCACAACTGTTTGTTTTCCATATTTTTTTGTTAATTGGTTTGTTTGTATTACATGTTCATTCATATCAATTACCTCACTTTCCATAAACCAGTAATATGGTAATGATTATTTACCACTTACACTATGCATTATATCGAAACAACCTTGCCAAAACCTTGCTGAAATCTTGCTTTTACCTTGCTTTACGACAAGAAAGCTCCGTATCTCTACAGAGCTTTTGGTAATGATATGATAAATTCAGTTCCAACATTAGGAGTACTGTTGGCGATGATGGTTCCTTTATGTATGCTTACAAGTTCTTTTGTGATCGCAAGTCCCAGCCCATTTCCTCTAGCGGAGCGTGAGTCATCACATTGATATAATCGCTCAAAGATATGAGGCAGATGTTGTGAGGTGATGCCCTTTCCATTATCCGCTACAATGATCTGTACCTTTTCTTGTTCTTCCATTAAAGATATTTTAAGCAGGTCTGCTTCACTGTGAACGATTATATTTTGTATTAGATTATTAAGAATACGGGTATACGCATTTTGGTCAATTCGCATAAAACACTCATTTTCTGGAATATCGATTTCGTATGCATTATGGTTATTTTCCAAAACAGGTATCCAATCCGCCATAATATTACGCGATAATTCATTTATATCCAAACGTTCAAAATGAAATACTTGTTCTCCAGAATCTAATTTTACCCATTCAAACAGATTTTCTACAAAATGCTTTAAATGCTGTGATTTTTCATAAGCCACATGAAGGTATGCATCTTTTTCTTCACCAGTCACAATATTATTTTCTATCGCCTCCAGATATCCCACCAAAGAAGCAAGAGGTGTTTTCACATCATGGGAAAGACTTGTCATTAAGCGTTTATAAGCCTGTTCCGACTGTTTTTGATGAATCAACTGTGCCTGAGCACTCATTGCGATTTGATTAATGTCATAACAAATTTGTTTTGTCATGTCTTTTTGCGCAAGTACACGTCTGTTTAAATTTCCATCTTTTAAATCCTGTAAAACATCTTTGATAAATGTAATTTGTTCTTTGATATGATACAACTTCACAAGCAGATAGATGATGATACACAAGGCAATGATGAGTGCAATGAAAAGATACTGTTGTATATCCATTTTTATGCCTCCTTATTGAATCGATAACCAACACCTCTAATGGTCTGTATATAAAATGGATGTTCTGGATCTGGTTCTATCTTTTTTCTTAACTTACTAATGAAAGACATGATATTGCTGTCATCAAATGCATATTCATCTTCCCATACCTGCGTATAAATCTGTTTCTTTGTAAATATACGCCCTTTATTAGACGCAAGAAATAATAATAGATCAAATTCTTTACCTGTTAATTCTACAGGCTGCTCATTCACCTCCACAATACGACTTGTTTTATCAATCATCATGCCTTTCAGTATCAAGCGCTCTGTATCTCCTGTAAAAGTAGGATTTAAGGTTGTATAACGACGAATTAATGAATTCACCCGTGCCATCAACTCATTGATACTAAACGGTTTTGTCAGATAATCATCTGCACCTAAGCGTAATCCAAAGACTTTATCATCCTCTGCATTCTTCGCTGTCAACATCAAAATAGGAATATTATTTTCCTCCCTGATTTTCTTTAAAACCTGAAACCCATCCATGTAAGGCATCATAACATCTAAAATGATAAGTGCCAATGTATGACTATCTTTATTTTCTTCCATCAGATGTAGCCCATCTATCCCATTATGAGCAATCATAACATATAAATTCTCCTGTTCCATGCACTTTTTCATTAAGGCACACAGGTCTTTGTCATCATCAATAATCAAAATACTATGCATGATCTATTCCAACTCCTCATCTTTTGTTTAATATTATATTCATATATTTCAACAAAATCAAGAAAGTGTCCCTGATTAAGCAGAGTATAAAATTAATCTTTCTTTTTTAGAAACATTATGGCTTCTAAAAACAATGAGAAAAAACTGATGAATAATAGTGACCACAAAAGAAATGTGTGAGATTCTATAAACTCAAGCACAAGAATCCTTTCATCCACGCAATACTGCCTTTCCAAAACAGTGTCAGCATCATACAAAAAATGATAAAGCTAAATAGTAATTTTATATATCGAAAATATTTCATCATCATTGCCTTCTTTCTTTTTATATCGATAGTATAACTTATAGATTATGACTCGTAAATACCCATGCATATAAAAAAAGAGGAGCTTAATCCTCAAATAATTCACTATCTTCATCCTCATGGAAAGTAGGCAGTTCTGGCAGTTCCTTTAAACTTTCTAATTTAAACGCATCCATAAATTCATCTGTGACTTCATATAGAAACGGTCTGCCTGGTGCATCACTTCGCCCACATTCTTTAATCAGGTTTCTAGCTAACAGCTTTCTAACCATCATATCACAGCCTACACCTCTGATTTCTTCAATTTCTCCACGTGTAATGGGCTGTTTATACGCAATAATCGCTAGTGTTTCAAGTGCTGCCTGCGATAAGGTTGAAATCTTTGTAGATGCGAACATTTTTTCCGCATAAGGATGAATATCCTGTTTAGATACAAATTTATAGATTCCCCCAAAGCGTACCATCTCATACCCACGACGATCATCTTCTAAATATTCTTTCATCATTTCATCCAATAGCTTTTCAATATCTTCTGCTGTTTTATCATCCTCTAAACAGCTTTTGATCTGTTCAACACTTAATCCTTCATCCCCTGCGATAAACAACAGACCTTCAAATATTTTCTTCATATTAGGCTGTGGCATATACTTCTTCTCCTTTAATAATCCATATTTCTTCATCCTGATCAATCGTAAAGCTTAACTCCCTGTGCTGGATTAAATCCAGTATTGATAGAAATGTAACGATGACCATATGCAGACTAGTACAATCATTACATAATTCTTCAAAGCTCATCTTCCCTTTCCAATCTCTCAAACGTTTTTTAATCTGTACAACACGTTCATCCAAAGATAATTCTTTTACCGTCATTTTGGTTTCATAAGGATGTGCCAGCACCTGACGGCGAATTACCTTTTGCATCGCTTTGATCAAATCATAAGGATTTCCTCTTAAATCTTCTTCAATCGTTGTTTTGATCCATTTATTTGCTTCTTCACTTAACGGCTTTGAAAACAACATCTGTCGTTCTGCATATTTCTTTTCAAAATCAGCTGTTACTTCTTTAAACCGTTGATATTCCAACAATCGCTGTGCAAGCTTTTGTTTATCTTCTTCATAATCCTCTTCTACCTCCACCTTTTCTCGTGGCAATAGTTTTCTGCTTTTATATTCTAAAAGTCCTGCAAGTTCTGCCAAATATTCACTTGCGACTTCTAAATGCATGGATTCCATGGCATTCAAATAGGTCAGATATTGTTCAGTTAAAACATCCATATCCAGATCAAACAAATCCAGTTTATTATCTTTTACCAGATGCAGCATCAAATCCAAAGGTCCTTCAAACTGATCTATCGTTACTGTAAATGCCATTGTACCACCTCACAAGTAACAATTATATCATAGGAATTTCGTTTGTGCTATATTTTCTTAAGCCTTCCCTATGCTTCTAAAGGTTTGTCAATATAAGAAAAAAAGAAAATATGTAAGCTCATGCCTACATATTTTCCTGTCATGATTTAAATTTCCCGATTTCCTGCCGCAAATTCTTTTGGGCAGATATCCAATACATCACGAATTGGCTGAATCAGACTTTTTTCATACTGGCAGGTCCATGGAATATTTTGATCCATATATCCTTCTTGATTAATACCATCAATGGTATCTTTAGATTCAATTGGAAAATCATGTTCCAGCTGATAAGATAACACATTGTATACATAACCAACGACATGATTAGGGTTTAAAGAATGAAAATGCATTTGTACATCTGGATATTCTAAAGCATATGCGCCTATAGAGTCAATTACATGCTCATCTTCTTTTCCTTGAATATTGAAGAAACGTACATTCACATACATATTAATAAAGCGATAGACAATATCTTTATCTTGTACAGATAATATTTGATCACGTGTCATAAATTTTCCTGAACAATCCATATAGGTTCCTATACAATCCGGATACATTTCCAAAGCTGCTTCTACTGCATGAACCATTAATTCCATACGCTTTTGATATGGTAGGCCAATGCTCATCATATCAAAGACTGAAATTCCATATTGACAATTTGATAATTGTTCTAATGCATTTTCTACATCCCAATACTGACTTTTTTCTAGATCACTAATGGCATCCAATTTAAATTCCAATGGTTCTATCATATTCAGCATCGCAGGTACTTCTACTTCCTCTTTTGCGTCATTTAACATTTTTGTACAATATCCTTTTACCGCAAACATGGATAAGTTTCCATCACTGACAAGATCTATGTCACCTAAGCGTTTCTCTAAAGCTTCTTTATATGCATCCGCACTGCATAATACCGGCTTTTCATGAAATAACAGTTTCGCAAATAATAAATGATGCTCCTGTGCTACATCCTGCACATCTTGTTGTAATACGTTTTCTTCCATTTTTTCATTCTCCTTTTATGATTTCTTCTATCTCATCCAAAATATCTTCTATCGGCTGATCATCTATATCAACTTTGATGGTATCTAGACATTCATATTTTTGTTGTCTTGCTAAACTCTGGGCAATACAGGAAGCATGACGTTTTCCTGTATCAATATCATGTTGTAAATGCTTTGTGAGGGTTTCATTTTTTAAACGAAGGGTGATGGTATAAATATCAACTGGTTTGTATATACGGCTGATTACTTCATTGATGATAGCTGCCTCATCCATCACCCAGCAAAAGATGATATGTTCATAATCTTTTTGGGATATGAAATTGTTTAACAGATAAGTGATATTATCAAGAACCATGGCTTTGGTATCTTCATTTACCACAAATGGATCTGCCATCCAGCACCAGTCACCATCTAGCCAAACGCTATGAGGCAAGCGTTTATTCAACGCTTTGCATACAGTGGATTTACCTGCCCCCATGGTTCCATTGATCAATATTAATTTTTTCATTTTTGTTCCTTTCCCAAAGAATAAGTAAATTTATCATGTTCTTGCATCATCCCTTGTTTTTTATAAAATGCATGTGCAATCTGCCTGGTTTTATTACAGGATAATTCAACTTGTAAAGCACCTTTTTCTTTTGCACATGTATATAAGGCGGTAAACATTTTAGAACCAATTCCCTGATGTTGATGCGTTTGTTTTACACATAATTCTTCAATTTCTGCGATTTTTGCGCAATGATGTAAGGGATAATGAAAATAAATACTGCCAAAAGCGATAACGCCACTATTTTCATCAACTATATAAATAAATTTATCATCCTTTAAATTACGCTTATAATGCATAAAAAAGATATCTTTGTCAAAGGCTGTTTCTTCTAATTCACAAATCAATTCATAAATAGCATCTGCATCTTCAATTGTCGCATATCGTATCATCGTATCACTTCCAACCGTGTTTATTATACCATGGAAAGTGTAAAACATTCCATCTAAAAAATCCATGATAAGATTGTATCATGGAAAGTTTCATATTACTTTGATAAAAAAAGACTAGATAACTAATCTTTTTTAACTTTAATAGGTGCCCCCACAAAAATTCGTTTACATTCCTTATAGGAGAATGGAATGAAGGGATATAAATAAGGAAACTTGATTGTTTTTGTAGACAGTAAAATCAGCATATGAATGAAAACGCCAATACAAAATCCGTTACATCCAAAGAAAAGTGCCAGGGTACCAATGAAGATACGAAAGACTTTATTCGCAAGGGATAACTCATAACTTGGAGTTAAAAGATTACCAATGTTTGATACCGCCACCATAATTAATATTTCTGATGTATAGGCACCTAATTCAATCGCCATATCACCTAACACAAATACCGCAATAAAACTCATGATGCTGGATAAGATACTGGGTGTATGAATCAGGGACTGACGAATCCATTCCACAACGATATCCGCCAAAATCACCTGAAAACCAAAGGTGATGGGATGAATATCCAACATGGGAAGTTTTAACATCGTAGGAATACGATCAATCAAAAGTCCAATCCAAAGTGGCAATAGATATAAAGAAAATGCGATACCAATTAAACGCAATACCCTGGTAAATATGGCAACCATGGTTGTCTGGGTATATTCTTCGATTTGTTTGGTTTGTTCAAAAAAGGTAGTGGGAAGAATCATGGCTGTTGGTGAATTATCTACCAAGGCAATAAGATATCCTTGTAGAAGATGAATGGCACAGATATCTGGGCGTTCTGTATAACGCACATGTGGATAAGGATTCCACGTTTTGCCATATAAGGATTCACACAGATTACGCTCACTTAATATTTCTGTTTCATCTAACATTTTTAAGCGGTGTTCAAAGTCTTGTAAAACATCTACATCCACCAATTCATCAATATACAGATATGCGATATCCGTTCTGGTTTTAACGCCTTCTTTATTCATCGTGACCACAAGTCGTGGATCACGAATCCTTCTGCGTATCAATCCAACATTTAAAATCACATTCTCCACAAAGCCATCATGTGATCCCCTTACGCTTTTTTCTACGCTGGGTTCTGAAGTAGATCGGGCGGGATAATGTCTAGTTTCTATACAGTAATAATCATCACTATGCTCTAATAGCACAAGTGCCTGTCCGCTTAATAAATTGGTAATGGCTTTCTTATCATCCTGTATTGCTTCTACACCACCGGGATAAAACGTGATATTTAAATGGTTGGATACAGTAGATACAAAGCTTTCCACAAGTCTTGTGATTAAGGCACTGTCACTTAAACTGGATATAAAGAATACCCATGCCTGTGTTCCCTGTATGGATAAATGACGGGATACCACATCAAATGATGAGGATAATTGTGAGGATATGATGTCATAACGCTCCTGCAGTTTCATGATTTTGGTTTAAACACCAATGCCACTAGAAATGCAAACAAGATGGCAGAGGTAATTCCTGCAGCTGTTAAATCAAACATGCCAAGTAATATTCCCATCAAACCTTCCTGTTGCGCTTTCGCAAGTGCTCCATGAATCAGGGAATGTCCAAAGCTTGTGATGGGAAGACTTGCTCCCATACCTGCAAATTTTAACAATTTATCATACCAGCCAAAAGTATCAAGTGCCGCACCGATGACCACAAACAAAGATGTAATATGTCCAGCAGTTAATTTACTGTGATCATAGATCAACTGTCCCACAAGAGAGATAGCACCACAAACAAGAAATGCATTCAGATACATCATGCTTACTCACTCCTTTCATAAACGATGGCATGTGCGATACATGGAATAGATTCTTTCTGCTGCACTGCCACAGGGGATAGTAATGCACCCGTTGCCACTACCATAATACGTTTCATTTCCCCTTGTTCAATCATATTTAAAAGCTTTGTCAAAGATACACACATACTGCATGCACATCCACTTCCTCCACAGAATACTTCCTGATCATCAAAGTTATACATCATCAAACCACAATCATGTAAACGATTATCAATGTGATAATTCTCCTGTACCAGTAAATCAGTTAAGAATGAAAATCCAATTTTTGATAAATCGCCTGTCACGATCATATCGTAATCTTTAAAATCTCGATGAGTATCTTTAAAATGTGTCTGGATGGTATCAAAAGCAGCCGGAGCCATTGCTAAGCCCATATCATTGGCATCTTTATGATCCCAGTCAATAATTTTTCCAGGTGTAAATGCACTGACTTTTATATGTGAGGGTGTTTTAGATAATACGACAGCACCTGCACCCGTAACCGTTGAAGTCGTAGTTTCTTTTTTCTGTACACCATATTCATTAGGATAGCGAAACTGGCGTTCCGCTGTTGCTACATGAGAACTTGTGAAGCTTACCACATTGTCTGCCATATCGTGTTCTACCCATAATGCCCCTTGTCCAATAACCAGAGAAGAAGTAGCACATGCGCCATACATACCGATGAACGGTACAGCTAAATCCTTCGCAAAATAATGAGAACTTGTTAATTGATTAATTAAATCACCGCCTACTAATAAGCCGATATCATCTACCTTTAAAGAGGCTTTTCGTAACGCTGCATCTACTGCATCATAAACAAGCATTCGTTCCGCTTTTTCAAAGCTTGTTTCTGTACAGTAATTATTATCATAGCTTTTATCAAATAAATCACCTAGTGGACCATCTTTTTCAAGAGGACCTACAGCAGTTGCTCTAGATTTGACATATACATTCTTAAAATTTATCGTTGTCATAATTCTACGCTCCAAACATCAAATAGCGGATCGTACCAAAGACAAATGCACTTGCGATGCCATAGGTCAATACACTACCTGCAAGTTTAAACATATTGCCTCCAATACCATAAATAAAGCCTTCTGTTTTTCCTTCTAATGCACAAGAAGTAAGTGAGTTGGCAAAGCCTGTAATGGGGATAAATAGTCCTGCCCCACACACCTGAGCTGCTTTATCAAAGACACCAAATCCTGTTAATATAGAAGTAATCAGAATGACAGTTACCACACACATGGGCATGGCTGTTTCCTGATCAATACCTAATACAATCATATAGATACGCATCAGCAACTGGGCTGCAGCACCTAATGCACCTCCGCTTAAAAATGCTATCAGTGCATGTTTTCCTGCATGCTTGGCAGGTTCATGTTTTTTCGCTGTTTCTTTTAATTGTTTATTATTCATATGTATCCTCCTTCCCTTTCAGTATGTGCATTCCATAAGGTTTTATAAGCAAAATTCAAAAAATCTTCACATAAAATCAACCAGTTCTTTAAAGCTGTCTTGCATATAAAAGATCCAGTGTTTAAACCAGAATATCATTTGAATATGTTTAAATAAGGTTGTTGAAAGAAGCAAGTTGCTTTATAATGAAAGTCGAGGTGAGTTGACATGCAAAAAAAAGTATCATCAAAACAAACATATGAAGCAAGAATTTTTACCATCAGCAAGGATATCATAGAAGATGATGCAGGAAAACAATTTGAAAGAGATATTGTACACCATCACGGCGGCGTTGGTGTTTTAGCCAGAAAAGGCGATCAGATATTATTTGTTCATCAATATCGTCCTGCTGTTGATGCCATGATGTTGGAAATACCCGCAGGTAAGTTAGAAAAAGATGAAGATCCTTATACCTGTGGATTACGTGAATTGGAGGAAGAAAGTGGCTTTACTTGTGATAATTTATCATTGATTTGTGAATTTTATTCGACGCCAGGTTTCTGTAATGAGAAATTATATATCTATGAAGCAAGTGATTTAATTCCTGTGGAGCATCCAAAAGCAATGGATGAAGATGAAGAAATCGAATTATGCTGGTATGATATTGATCAGGCATTAGATATGATCAAACGCAAAGAAATCATAGATGCGAAAACAATCATTGCGATTCAATATGCAGCTATGCATAGATAATAAACAAAAAGGGTTGGGATAGTTAACAACATTGTGTGAACTGCCCAGCCCTTTTATTTTAAATATAAATTATGATTTTTTCTTCATTGCTTCTTCTAATGCCAGCTGAAAAGCACTTTTTTCCTGTTTTACTTCCTGCTCCTGCTTTTTCATATATGCCTTTAACTCTTGTTTACCGGCTTTATTGCTTTTTTGCTTTAATTGTTCATTAAAACGGTCAAATTTTTCACGGAAACCACAGCCGCAGGTATATAGACGTTTTTCCTTTTCTCCAACCACAGTTAACTTTTTGTGACAGTTTGGACATCTTGCGTTACTGATAAAAGATAATTGCTGTTTATATTTACAGGAAGGATCACTGCACACCAATAACTTACCACGTTTCCCATTGACCTCTAACAAGTTTTTACCACAAACAGGACATTTTTTCATCGTCATATTATCATGGCGATAATTTGCTTCACTGTTTTTTACGGCTTCTACAAGTGAAGTTGCATAGGTGCGCATTTCTTGTTTAAATGCGCCATCCTTCATTTGATTTTTCGCAATTTTAGTTAATTTTTCTTCCCATTTGGCTGTCAATAATGGTGAACGCAAATCTTCCGGCACTAAAGAAATTAACTGGATTCCTTTACTTAATGGATAGATATAATTACCACGTTTCTCAATATAATTGGTTTTAAACAGCTTTTCAATAATATCTGCACGAGTTGCGACAGTCCCTATGCCATTCGCATCTTCTAAAATAGTTTTCATTTTAGCATTGTTTATAAATTTGCCTGGGTGCTCCATTGCGGATAATAAAGTTGCTTCTGTATAACGGGCTGGTGGATTGGTGAAATGTGTAGATAATACAACCTGATGAATAGAATACTGTTGATTTTTTTGTACTGCTGGAAGGCTTTGATCATCAATTTCTTCTTCATCTTCATCAAAGACATCTTTTAGATTATATAATGCTCTCCATCCAGCTTCGACTACGATTTTACCACTTGTTTTAAAGGTATGGTTTTTACATTTTGCACTAATTCTTGTAACGTCATACTCACTAGCTGGCATAAAAACTGCCAAAAAACGTCTGACTACTAAATCATAGATGTTACGTTCATCTCTTGATAAACGATGTAGTTCTACATATTCCTCCGTTGGAATGATTGCATGATGATCACTTACTTTACTGTTATCAACGATACGCTTATTGGTTTTTATACCACTTTTCAATATCTTTTGCGCAAATGGTTCATAAACATCAATAGAGATTGACTGTAGACGTTCTTTTAAAGTCGGGATGATATCATCACTGATATAACGTGAATCTGTCCTTGGATACGTAAGCAGCTTATGTGTTTCATATAAACTCTGCATAATATTCAAAGTCTGTTTGGCACTGTAGCCAAAACGTTTATTCGCATCTCTTTGTAACTCTGTTAAATCATATAATAAAGGTGGCAACTCTTTTTTTCGTGTTTTCTTCACATCTGTGATGATAAGTTTTTGACCTTTTAATTCATTAGCTATTTGTTGTGCCTTTTCTTTATCAAAAATCTGTGACTGCTGTTTTTCATTTATATATTGTAAATCAAAACCATCACTCTTAATCTTCATTACTTGATATTCTACCGGCTTAAACTTTTTTATTTCTTCCTCTCTTGCCACAATCATGGCAAGGGTTGGCGTCTGTACACGACCTGCGGATAATTGTGCATTGAATTTACATGTTAATGCACGTGTTACATTTAAACCAACCAGCCAATCAGCCTCCGCACGACAAACAGCGCTATGATAAAGTGGTTCATATGCTTTCGCATCTTTTAAATTTGCGAAACCCTGTTTGATTGCTTTATCCGTTTGAGAAGATATCCATAATCGTTTTAATGGCTTATGAAACCCAGCCATTTTGATGATCCAGCGAGCCACAAGTTCTCCTTCTCTTCCTGCATCTGTCGCAATGACAAGCGATGAGATATCTTTTCTTAACATCTGCTGTTTCACAACACGAAACTGTCTGCCTGTTTCTTTCATTACTTTTAACTGCATTTTTTCAGGAAGCATGGGAAGATCATCCATATTCCATGTTTCTAATCGTTTGTCATAATCCTGTGGATCAGCCAGAGTAACCAAATGTCCTAATGCCCATGTGACAACATAATCATTGCCTTCTACATATCCTTCTTTCATTTGTTTACAGCCAAGTACCCTTGCCAGCTCTTTTCCTACAGAGGGCTTTTCTGCCAATACTAAAGTTTTCATTTCCATTCCTCCCAGAAGCCGGCCATTTTCATCAGCTGCTTCGCATTTGTTGTCTTACAACGTCCATCTTTTAACGTATAGTCAAAATGGATTCGATCATCTTCATAGTATTCAGAGAAGTGATAATTTCTTGCCTGTATCTTCTCATCATATTCCAGATCACATAACTCAAAATCATGTGTACTAACTGCACAGATCACCCATGGCAAATGTAATCGGACAATTGCCTGTTTTGCGCACAGGATACGATCCGCACTATTGGTTCCTTTAAATATTTCATCAATCAATACCAGCATTGGTTCTTTCTTTTTGCTTTCCTCCATCATCTGTTTAATACGAAGGATTTCTGCATAGAAAGTAGAAATGCCTTCACTGACATCATCATGTACCCGCATGGAAGTATAAATGGATAATGGTGAAGCGATAAATTCATCAGCACATACAGGTGCTCCAGCCTGAAACAAGATCATATTGACACCAATGGTACGAAGGAAAGTCGTCTTTCCTGACATATTGCTTCCTGTAATCACATAAGAGCCATCCACCATCTGTAAGGAATTAGAAACAGCTTTTTCTTCATTGATCAAAGGATGTGCCATATGCTTCATATCGATCATAAAAGTATTTGATACTTCTCCAAAACAGATATGATCTTTTGCATATCCTAACTGGGCAAGTGACATCAACGCTTCCATTTCACCAATTGCCTCTAACCATCCACGAACATGATTTCCATATTGATCTTTCCATTTTTTTAATGCTCGCATGCAATGAAAATCCATTAAAAACAAGCCATTGGCAAATAAGAATAAGATTGAATTACTGCGTACTCTTACAAACCCTAATATTTGATTTAATTTACGGATACCATCCTGTGCATCGGATAACTGCTGCTTTAACTGTGTTAATTCTTCACAATCAAAGGATTGCTTTGCGACATTCACAAACATTCGTTCATAATCAATAATCAAATCATGCATACTTTCTACATAGGACAGTTGCGCACTATTTCCCATAAAAAAGATAAAAGCAAGGCATAAAGTTACGGTAAAGCATCCCATTGCGATTTCAATTTGAAGTTTTCCAATACCACATAAGATAAAGGATAGGATTACCATGACTGGCATAATATAAGATAATAGTTTTAATATCACAGCCTGTGATGCCATAGTTTCTTCCATATAAGTTAAAAAGCTGTCTAGCTTTTTCTTTTTTAATTTCTTGGCATGTTTAGAAAACAAACGTGACAGCATGTTCATTTCTAACGTAAAACTTTGTTTATCAATCAATTCTTTTACCGCATTTTGACGTTTTATAATATTATCTGGCTGTTGCTTTTTCACGGATAATAAGTGAGCAAGTGCTTCTCTTCCATGTAATGTACTTGCGACATTTAAATATTGAAACAGGCTTGCTTTTCCAAACACATCTAAGTCCATTTCCTGCGTCATATCTTCTTTTAAAAAGTCTATCCCTTGATCTTCAAAGTTTTTCCATTCTTCATTTTTACGTTTTACGATACCATCATACACTTCTATCATGGTTTCTTTATCTTCTAATTTGCTTTTTACCTGACGATGTAAATATGCAATATACAGAAAAACCACAACGAGTATAATGGATACCATATAAAAAATCCGATTACTTGATTCTGCCTGATAAATAAAAAATATAACACCAATCACTAATAAAAAGCGAATGGTAGAAAAGCGGGATGCTTTTTCTTTTAATGTTTTCATATCCTGATGTAATGCTTTCATCTGTGCTTCTATATTTGTTTGATTCATTGTCAACACTCCTATCTTCCTTGATGTAATAACCGTTTTTTATAAGACGTTCTTGCGAATGTAAGAATACGATTTTGCGTAGAGGTGCTCATAAAGGCACCAGCAATTCCTGCTATTGGAATCCCCTGTAGAAACTTTGCTTGAAGTTCACTATATGATAAAGCATGAGAAGCATATTCCATCAACTCGCTTATGGAATATTTTAATTTTTGTCCATGTTCCATAGCATCCATCATATTTTTCCATTCTTCACGTTTTTCTTCTTCATCATACATCGCACATATGAGTAATAGCACATATGCCTGTTCCTTTTCTTCATGAATGTCATAGCCATATATTGTTGCGATTTGATAAATACCAGATAATAAAGTCGCAAGATATAATGGAATATCTGGTATTCCTATGCCAAATAATCCCAAAACACTGCTTTTTACTTGTGTAAATGTCGCATGTTGATAACTCGTTTTTCTTGCATTTTGATCAAAACGCTTTAATTTCTGTTTATTTTGTTCACAATCAAAACTACTACGAAAATATTGGGCAAGTTCTTGTTTATCTTTGATATGTGTTGCCTTTTCTATCCATGGTGTACCTTTTTGAAAAATTACAACAAATGATTTTTCAAAAGCTGTTTCTAATGCCTGCATGGCTTTAACTGGAACATATGTTCTTATCTTTTTTTGAATTGGATCACTTAAAGATTGCTTGTGTAATAAACGTTCTTGTTTCTTATTTAATTTTTTTACAATTTTTTTTGTTTTCAGAATGAACTCCTCCGTTTTTCACGTGGTTACATTATAGCACGCAACTGCTATGAAATAAATCGAAAAGATATGGAACTGAAAAATATATTATAGTATATAAAACTAAACTTATATAAATTCATAGCATTATATGATTGACTTTTTCATAGTCATTAGTTACAATATAGATGCGAAGTTGCCAAGAGGCAGCAGGAGGGAAGCTCGGTTTAATTACTAGGCTTCTCATTTTTTATACAAAAATAAAAGCTATATACAAAAGTGTATAAAGCATTACTTTTGTGAATTTTTATCATTTTATGGTTGACTTTCTCACAGTCATCAGCTACAATATAGATGCGAAGTTGCCAAGAGGCAGCAGGAGGGAAACTCGTTCTATTTTGAAGGGGTTTCTCATTTTTTATATTATTTTAATTATTTTTTTTATATAGGAAATTGATAGTGCATTATTTTGGTGTGCATATATATCTACCACAGGTTTTTCAATTTTAGAACAATCATGTACTGTTGATTCATAATAATTTATTTTTAATAATTTTATAAGGGAAATCAATCTTTTCTGTTCTTCAAGACTTGATAGGTTTTTGATAAAAGGAATAATGGGTTCATAATGGTTGATATTGTTTCTTAAAAGCCGTATATAGTTTATCTTATTTGAAAAAGTACTAACAAATTGATTGTTCTTTCTTTGACGATACACATTATTAACGAACGCAACTCTATCTTTTAATTTTAAAAGATTAAAGATTGCTTGTAATTCCCCTAGTGTTAATTGATGTATTACAATCCATATAGGAATTGACGTATGATTTTTCTTATAGTGTTGATATAAATAATTATTCATATTTAATTTCTTTTGACCTAACATGATGATTTTCTCAACAACTTCCCGATTCTTTTGCACGACCAAATCATTTCCTTTAACAATCTTTGTATTTTGATATCGATGATATATATCCAGCATATCTAATTGATTCTTTTGATCACTCAACAGTTCTTGAAATAAAGAATAATCGTTACAATGCACATTTCCAAGTTTAAGCATTTTATTACTCATCGTTGTCGCAAGATAAGCTGTCAACGCTTGTTCGAAACATTTTATGTAAATGTTTAAACGTGTTGAGATGAAATCATCAATTTCAATGAATTTTTTAAAGTATTTAAAGTCAAGATTATTAGGATACACTCGATGCACATCACCTTTTTCCAAGCATAAGTAATCTTTATATGGGTTGATGATGGAAACATACGTGCGTTCTTTGAATATCTTTTCTTTTAGTGTATGTACATTGATATTCTTATCCTCTTTCAACATTTCTATTAAATCTGAAAATGGTACATATTGTTTCTCATAACTCATGTAATCGCCTCTTTCTATTTTTTAATTATGTTTGAATAGTGTAACTATAATCTGTTTGCCCATAGATGTCAACGACTTTTTTACATTGTTTTATAGAGCTATAAAAGTAATGTTTTATGAATTTTCACTTTATGTTAAATTTTTGGTGTATTTTTTGCGTTTTATTTGAATGTTTTAGGTAACATATATGAAAAAAAACTGCCTATTATTTGGCAGTTCTTCATTATTCAAATAAGCTTACTTCTTCAAAATCTTCTGTTTCTTCATCAAATGGATCATCACTTGTCATTTCCACCTGCTGTAGCTTTTTAAGTGGCTTCATTACATAGAAATCACCTGTATGTTTGAATGGTGTAGAGAATGTTGCATCTTTACTCATCAAAGAGATATCTTTCGCAAAGAAACGATGATACGTATCATTGCTGATGATGATTTCATCATTGATATCATAAATGCCGATGTATGCGATTTGATAAGGTTTAGATTTTACTTTCTTACATATCATATTGCCCTTTACAGGACGTCCTGTAATATCGATATCACTTAATTTTAAACGTTTCATCGCAAGTGTATTACTGAACACAACCAGTTGGTTGCCAGTTTCTCTATGTACAATCGCACTCGCAATATCATCATTAACAAGATTCATTGCCTTTACGCCCTTACTTCTTGGAGAAGTGATAGGAATTAAAGAAATCGGATAGCGTGTCACAAAGCCATTTCTACTAGCTAAAAGGATTTCATCTCCATCGTAAGCAACATAAGTGCCAATCACTTCATCGCCTTCTAACAGCTTCATATTACTCATGGTTTTGTTGTTACGGCTGACTTCATAATCAGATACTTTAGTACGTTTGATCAAACCTTTTTTGGTTACAGAAATCATATAGGCATTGGTTTTGAAATTTGAAACGACATAGGCATCTGTGATCTTTTCATCACTGGATATTTTTAAAGTATTATTTAAATGACTTCCAATATCTTTCCATTTGGCTTCTTCTACTTCATAAACCGGTGTATATCCATAGGTCCCCTGGTTTGTAAAGAAAATCACATGATCCAATGTATTAACTTCACCCCAGCCGACCAAACGATCTTCCTCTTTTAAACCTGTCATTGCATTATTGGCAGCACCATAGCTACGCATAGATACACGTTTAAAGTATCCATCTCTTGATACGGTAAACATCACCTGCTCACTATTGATCATGGCGACTTTATCAATAACGATTTCTTCAATTTCTTCTTCAATTTTTGTCAGACGTTCTACTGGAAACGCTTTTTTGACTTCTTTTAATTCAGAAATCATAACTTTTCTTAAAACTTTTGGATCATTCAGAATACTTTGCAGTTGGGCAATTTCTTTCAATAATGATGCATGTTCTTCCTGTAATTGACAGATATCTGTATTACTTAAACGGTATAAGCGCATCGTGACGATAGCTTCTGCCTGTTCCTCTGTAAAGTTGAAAGCTTCTATAATTCTGCGTTTAGAATCTGCTTTATCTTTGGATGAGCGAATGAGTGCGATAATTTCATCCAGAATGCTGATGGCTTTGATCAATCCCTCTAATATATGACAGCGCTGCTGTTTTTTGTCTAAATCATAGCGGCTGCGTTTCAAGATAACTTCATTACGATGTTCAATAAAGGCATCCAGCATTTGCGCCAGACCCATTTGTACTGGGCGCTTGTTGACAATTGCCACAACATTGTAGTTGTAAGATACCTGTAAATCAGTGTTTTTATATAAGTAGTTTAAAATCAGATTGGCATCCATATCTTTTTTGATATCCACAACCACGCGCAATCCTTTACGATCACTTTCATCACGAACATCTAAGATTCCATCGATTTTTTTATTTAAGCGAATATCGTCAATCTTCTTCACCATATTGCTTTTGACGACTTCATATGGTATTTCATGTACAACGATCTGTTGAACAGTCTTTGCTTGTTCAATACTAACTTTACTGCGCACCATGATTTTTCCACGTCCAGTTTTAAATGCTTCACGGATTCCATCAATTCCCTGTACGATTCCACCAGTTGGAAAATCTGGTCCTTTCACAAACTGCATCAAATCATCTAAAGAACAATCTGGATGCTGGATACGATAGATGGTCGCATCAATTGCTTCACATAAGTTATGTGGTGGAATATTGGTCGCATATCCTGCGGCAATACCTGTGATACCATTGACTAACAGATTGGGATAACGTGCTGGTAAAACAGTTGGTTCCCATGCCGTATCGTCAAAGTTAGGTGCCCATTGCACGGTATCTTTCTCAATATCCTTTAACAGATATTCACTGATTTTTCCAAGTCTTGCTTCGGTATAACGCATGGCAGCAGCAGGGTCATCATCGATAGATCCATTGTTTCCCTGCATATCGATTTGTGGAGAACGGATTTTCCATTCCTGGGACATACGTACCATGGCATCATATACGCTGGAATCTCCATGTGGATGATAATTACCAATGACCAAACCGACTGTCTTTGCGGATTTACGATAGCCTTTATCCCACAAGTTGCCATCTTCATACATGGCGTATAGAATTCTTCGCTGTACTGGTTTTAAACCATCTCGTGCATCTGGAAGGGCACGTTCTTGAATGATGTATTTTGAATATCGTCCAAATCGATCCCCCATGATTTCTTCAAGTGGTGAGGTAATCACGTTTGCATGTGTTTCGATTGGTTCTTCAATTTTCTTTTTCATGAATTATCTCACCTCCAGATTATAATCATCTTCTAATGTGAAGGATACATTTTCTTCAATCCAATCACGACGTAAATTGGCTTTATCTCCCATTAACACAGAAACACGTTTTTCTGCGATTACAGCATCATCAATGCTGACCTGAATCAGGGTTCTTGTTTCAGGACACATCGTGGTATCCCATAACTGATCGGCATTCATTTCACCCAAACCTTTGTAACGCTGTAAGTTGTAGCCTTTTGGGAATGTTTTACGCAAGTGGTCTAATTCTTCATCTGTCCAAGCATAAGCGATTTCTTTTCCCTTTTGTAATTTATATAAAGGTGGCAGTGCAATATATACCATGCCTTTTTCAATTAATTCACGCATATAGCGATAAAAGAATGTCAGTAATAAGATCTGAATATGGGCACCATCGGTATCGGCATCGGTCATGATAATGACTTTGTGATAATTGGAATCTTCCGCATGGAAGTTTGCGCCAACACCAGCACCGAGTGCATGGATGATTGTATTTAATTCTTCATTCTTTTCAATATTGGTAATACTTGCTTTTTCGGTATTTAACACCTTACCTCGAAGTGGCAATATCGCCTGATATTTACTATCTCGGCCCTGTTTTGCACTACCGCCGGCAGAATCCCCTTCGACAAGATACAATTCTTTTTTTCTGGCATCTTTTGATTGGGCACTGGCAAGTTTTCCAGATAAGATTTTTTCTGTTTTGCCTTTGCTTTTGCCTTTTCTGGCATCTTCTCTTGCTTTACGAGCTGCCTCACGTGCAGTACTTGCGCGCTGCATCTTTTTGATCAATGTCATTGCCAGTTCTTTATTTTCTTCTAAGAAGAAATTCAATTTTTCTGAAATCAATGCCTCTACGGCTGGTTTTGCTTCCGGAGTACCAAGTTTGCCTTTGGTCTGGCCTTCAAATTGAAGAAGGTGTTCAGGAATTCCAACTGATAAAATAATCGTTAGTCCTTCACGTACATCGCTTCCTTCAAAGTTCTTATCTTTATCTTTTAAGATACCATTTCTTCTTGCGTAATCATTAAATACTTTTGTGAATGCATTCTTTGCGCCCGTTTCATGTGTACCACCATCTTTGGTACGTACGATATTGACAAAGCTAAAAATATTTTCCTGATATTCATCCGTATACTGGAAACAACAATCTACCTTAATATCATTGGATACACCAGAAAACGATACTGGTTTATGGAATGTCTGTTTGTCTTCATGTAAATAATCCATGAATGCCACAAGACCTTCTTCATAATGATAGATTTCTTCCCGCTCTTTATCTTTACGTTCATCTTTTACACATAGTTTTAAACCTTTGATTAAGAAAGCATCTTCTCTTGCACGTTCCGCAATCTGATGAAAGGAAAACTTAGTCGTAGAAAACATAGTCTTATCTGGCATAAAACGCACCTTGCTGCCGGTCTTGTTTGTTTTTCCAATCACTTGCAGCTCGGATACACGTTTACCACCATCATGGAATGTCATCTGATAAATCTTATTATCACGATAAACACTTACTTCTACCCATTCACACAAAGCATTGACAACACTAGCACCAACCCCATGCAGACCACCGGAAGTTTTATATCCACCGGCTTCAGAGAATTTACCTCCTGCATGCAGTACAGTAAAGATAACCTGTAATGCTGGCACACCGCTGGCATGCATATCGACTGGCATTCCACGACCTTCATCTTCTACGCAGATACTTCCGCCTTCTTCAATCGTGATATGGATACAATTACCATGACCATTGAGTGCCTCATCAATAGAGTTATCAACGATCTCCCACACCAGGTGATGAAGTCCCCTTGCATCTGTACTTCCGATATACATACCCGGTCTTTTACGTACAGCATCAAGGCCTTCCAGAATCTGTATACTGCTTCCATCGTAAGCTTTTTCTGCCATACAATCACTCTCCTTACTTTTTATATTTACGTATATGAATCCTACGTATCATTTGACAACCCATAAATTATACCCTAGATTTTGAAAAAAGGAAGATTATTTTTTTAACTTTTTACTGTTTTCCCTCGATTTTCTTCCCTATTCGACAAAATAATGCTAAAATAATGGAGTTGATATATATGAGGTGAAGTGTATGGATGTAAATTGGATTTGGTATCTTGGACTTGGCTATCTACTAGGAAGTATTCCTTTTGCGTTAGTCATCGGAAAAGTCTTTTATAAAACAGATGTTAGAAATTTTGGCAGTGGCAACTTAGGCGGCACCAATGCTGGTCGTGTACTGGGGAAAAAAGCGGGTATTTCTGTCATTCTGTGTGATGTATTTAAAGTTGTACTTGCGGTAGCTATTGTTGCACAGTTTGATCGTGAAGCAAGCATATGGGCAGGACTTGCGGCTGCCATCGGACATTGTTATCCAGTATTTGCTGGCTTTCATGGAGGTAAGGCAGTAGCCACCATGTTTGGTTTTTTATTGAGTACTTCCATTTTTACATTTGGTAATTTATGGTATGTGCTTGTGCCTTTGATTTTCTTTCTGATTGTATTATATCTTGGAAAGATGGTATCTTTGGCAAGTATGGTTGCGGCTATTGTAAGCAGCATCTACATTACGATTATGCAATACAATATCAGTTTTGAAGTAATCCTTGCCAGTTGGCTGTTGACAGTGCTTGTTATCTATCGTCATCGTGGCAATATTGTAAAAATTAAAAATGGTACAGAGAATAAAATCAGCTGGCTGTAATAAAGTGATGTAATGAAAGCATCACTTTTTTTGTATCCGCTTTCTGTAAAGATTGTGTTAAGAGCAATTCCCCATTATTGACTTTACCTACAAAAAGACTAGAATGATATCCAATCGAAAGAGATAAGAAAAGAGAGGAAATTGCTTATGTTTCAGAAGATTAAACGTATTGTTTTAGGCAGATCACTCAAAAGTGATGAACTGGATCATGAAAAATTCAGTGTTTTATGGGGACTGCCGATATTATCCAGTGATGCGATATCAAGTGTATCTTATGCATGTGAGGAAATCTTAATGGTATTGATTCCCGTTCTTGGACTTGCTTCTTATCGTCCACTTATGGGAGTAGCTTTTGCTATTATCTGTTTACTGATGATTTTGGTATTCTCCTATCGTCAGACCATTTCCGCATATCCACAAGGGGGCGGTTCTTATATCGTCGCAAGTGAAAATTTAGGAAAGACTGCCGGACTTGTTGCGGCATCTTCTTTGGCAATTGATTATGTATTGACAGTCGCTGTTAGTATTTGTGCAGGTACAGCTGCCATTACCTCTGCCTTCCCTTCACTTTTACCATATAAGACATTAATTGCTTTCGTGATGGTCAGCTTACTTGCAATTGGTAATTTAAGAGGCATGCGTGAATCCAGTATCTTATTTGGATTACCAACGTATATGTTTATGATTTCTATCCTGATCATGATTATTACAGGTATCATCAAAGTATTGGTTCTAAAAGAAATACCACCTGTTTCTGCCGATTTACATCAGCCAACGCAGGATTTGACACTTGTATTATTTTTGAAAGCATTCTCCAGTGGCTGTACTGCTTTAACAGGTGTGGAAGCTGTCAGTGATGGAATTCCTAATTTTAAAGCACCTGCCCAAAAGAATGCCAAACGCGTATTGACACTATTAGCGTGTATTGTATTTATGATCTTTGTGGGCGTATGTTTTCTTGCGACTATGTATCATGTGGTTCCTAATGAAAATGTAACAGCGATTGCACAGATATCTTCCCATGTCTTTGGAAATGATACCCTAATGTTTTATATTGTACAGGCCACAACAGCCATTATCTTAACAATGGCTGCCAATACTGCTTTTGCAGATCTGCCATTGTTATTTTCTATTCTGGCAAAAGATGGCTATGTGCCTCGTCAGTTTATGGCAAGAGGTTCACGTTTAAGCTTTTCTAACGGTATCATCATGTTATTTTTGTTATCAGCTTCCTTGGTTATGATTTTTCATGCCAATACTCACCACTTAATGCCTTTATATGCAGTCGGTGTCTTTTTATCTTTTACTTTATCACAGGCTGGTATGTTTGTTCGCTGGTTAAAAACCAAAGAAGGAAAATGGAAACACAAAGCTTTTATCAATGGCTTAGGCACAATTATTACTGCTATTACCTGTATGATTATTGCGGCAAGTAAATTCTTTCATGGTGCTTGGATCGTCTTGTTGTGTATTCCTGTTTTCGTTTTCGTTATGAGAAAGATCCACCAGCATTATGAACAGGTAAAACATGATTTAGATATCACAGAAATTAATGATTCGCTGATTCGAAAACAACCTATTCCTACAAGAATCATCTTACCAGTTGATTCCATTAACCGTTCCTTCATTAAAGCTGTCAATTATGCATATACCCTACATTGTGATAATATGGAAATCTATCATGTGGATGTGGATGCATATGCCACACAAAAGCTGCAGCATAAATATGGATGTTTACAACTCGATATTCCTTTATGTTGTGAACAGGCACCTTATCGTAACATCAATGAAACCTTGTTACATCATATTGAGGAAGAAGCAAAGCATTTATTGCCACAACAGACACTCACCATCATTATCCCACAGTTTGTTGTGACCCATGTACAGAAAAATATTCTGCATAATCAAACATCGCTGTTATTGAAACACAAGTTATCTTATATGCGAAATGTATCCATCATCAGTGTTCCCTATGTTCTTCATGAATGAGTATCAACTTGACAGTAAAAAGGCTACCATAGCCTTTTTTTGGATATGTGTAAATATCAGGTTTCACTTTTTGCTTGATGGCATCTCAAAATAAGAAATCTGTATTACTATTTACCCTGCCTGCTCTATCGGATATCCCACGATTTCTAATCCTGCATGCATAAAGGTATCTTCATAGATGACATTCTTTCCAATAGAAAATATGACATGTCCTACACTATTTAAACTTTCGCCTATTTTGATATGCATATCCCCTTCATAAGGTGCATGCAGTTCACAGATATCTTTTTGAATCAAATGAAGTTTCAGGCATAATTGTCTTTGTTTAATTATGATATCCACATGTACTTCATCTTTTTGTATGAATTTCATCTGTTGGATATGTGCACCCAGATAACTAGCAAAACGATATTGTTTATCATTTACATATAAAACCGCAATGATCCCAGTAAATGATATTGGCTTAAGTGGAATATCCGCAATGGATAAAAACAGCCCTGTATTCCTGTCTGTATGATTTGCCTGAAACCATATATATTTAGAAGGAAAGGAAGTTCCCCGATCTTTTTCAATATAACCAATGCCATTGATATCATAAGACTTCTCCCTCATGGTCAATCTGCCACTGATCTGATGATGAAGTGATATGACTGCATGATAACATTGCATAGGCAGATACGCAAACGGACCCATGATTGTTGGCATATATCGACTAGAAGTCAGCGCTGTTTTCTCATCGAATACAAGATCAGCCTGCATACTTTCCATACAAAGATGTAAACTGTCTTCAGTAAGTATTGTATCTTTCAGTTTTAACATGAATGGATTAGATTGTACGTATAATTGTGGTTCTTCATACACCTCATATACAGATGTTTGATGTATTGTATCCATAAACTGAATAAATGCTAATGTTTGTGAGCTTTGATATTGTATCCCGATAATGATGGAAAAGATGATATCCTCTTGCATACCTTTGATATACCATCCTTCAAAATAAGGATGCTTTGATTCCTTGTGTAATCCAAATTCATTTTGCATAAGTATTACCCTCCAGAATAAGTATATGCGTTAGAAAAAAAGATATATCTAACAAGACATATCTTTACGCAATTTGTTCAATTCTGCATTTCTGACAGAGTGGATGATGCTTCACAAACACCTGAATCTGTTTTCTCATATTATAGAAAGAAGATCCATAGAAATATAATGCAGTTTCCATAGGCCCTTCCCAATAACTGTAGAAAGATCCAACATTTTCGATTCTGATATTGATATCTGAGATAACCTGATTGATATCACATTGATCATAGACATTATCTGGTAAATCCACACCATTTAAATAAATTGCCATTCCCTCTAAATCACCAACTGGCAGGTATACCTCATCATTATACAATAAGGATCCTTTTGGTACACCAATTTCTTTTAAAATCTTTTGTATGGTATCTAATGCTGTATAAGAATCCTCAATGGAAACATTGACGTCACAATATTCAATTTCCCCACTTGCTAACTGCATGGTTCCTCCACCAATGCATTCCCCGATACCCTCTTTTTTTAAATACTCATCTAACCTGTTTTCGTATAAGTCCCCTCGATCGTTAGGACGTAGTCGTGCGTTCAGTTGTAACGTTAAGTCCATTGTTTATCGCCTCGTATCTAGTAATATTGTATCATAAGAATGTAAAGAAAGCATTGTAAAATGTGATTATCTTTATTTACCAATGCAAAATATCTCTTTTTGAGGAGAACTTTTACCATCATATGTAAAAATGGCAGATAAAATACCTGCCATTTACTTAAAAATTGATATATTCATATTTATATGAATCGTGTAACTACCATATTTTATAAAACTTTTGTGGTGTAATCTTCCAGATTGATGACTTCATCTACAATATCCATATAGAAATCAGGATCGTGGGATACTAGAATAATCGTTCCATGGTATGCTTTTAATGCACGCTGTAATTCTTCTTTCGCATCCACATCCAGGTGGTTGGTTGGCTCATCTAGAACCAGAACATTACAAGGTTTATTCATGATGAGTGCCAAACGTACTTTTGCCTGTTCCCCACCACTTAATACACACATGCCTGATTCGATATGATCCGTTGTCAATCCACATTTTGCCAGAGCAGCTCGTACTTCTCCATTGGTAAGTCCTGGAAAGTGATCCCAGAAATGTTGAAGCGCTGTTTTGGTATTGCCGTGTTCTTCTTGTTCAAAGAATCCAATTTCCACAAATGGATCGACTTCAACATGACCGGATAATGATGGAATCATACCAAGCAGTGTTTTTAATAATGTTGTCTTACCCAGACCATTAACCCCTTTGATTGCAATCTTTTTATTACGTTGTAATTCCATATGAAAAGGTGTTGTTAAGGGATCATCATATCCAATAACCAGATCCTTTACTTCAAAGATCACACGGCCCGGCGTTCTTGCTTCCATAAATTCAAATACTGGTTTGATTTTGGTTTTAGGTTTACTGATGAGATCCATTTTATCCAGTTTTTTCTGCCTGGAATGAGCCATGTTTCGCGTTGCTACACGAGCCTTATTGCGGGCAATGAAATCTTCTAAATCTTCAATTTCTTTTTGCTGTTTGTTATAGGCTGCTTCCTGCTGACGCTTTTTCATTGCATATTGTTCCTCAAAATAATGATAGTCCCCCGCATAACGTGTTAAGATACAGTTTTCCACATGATAAATCACGTTGGTAACAGCGTTTAAGAATGGAATATCATGGGATACTAGAATAAATGCATTTTGATATTCACTTAAAAATGTTGTCAGCCAACGGATATGTTCTTCATCCAAATAGTTAGTAGGCTCATCCAAAATCAAAATCATTGGATTTTCCAACAACAGCTTACTTAACAATACTTTAGAACGCTGTCCTCCAGATAATTGTGTCACATCTTTATCTAAACCAATATCTAACAGACCTAATCCTTTTGCGACTTCATTGATTTTTGCATCAATCATATAGAAACCATTGTGATCTAAGATATCCTGAATCTCTCCAACTTCTTTCATCAGATGATCCATTTCTTCCTCACTACAATTGCCCATCTTTTCATACATATCCATCATTTCTTTTTCTAAATCAAACAAGTGATGGAAAGCATCCTGTAATACTTCTTTAATGCTCTTGCCTTTTTCAAGAGAAGTATGCTGATCAAGATATCCAGTTGTAATACGATTACACCATTCTACCTTGCCTTCTTCAGGTGCTAATTTCCCTGTGATGATATTTAAAAAAGTAGACTTTCCCTCACCATTGGCACCAATCAATCCAACATGTTCTCCATTTAATAAACGAAAAGATACATTCTCTAATATTTGTCTTCCACCAAAGCTGTGTGATACGTTTTGTACATTTAAAATACTCATAAAAATCCCTCCAAGATTTGCATAGACAAGTATATCATACCCAATCTTTCAGCACAATTTGAAATGTGCAATTCCACAAAAAAAGACGCTTATTTCTAAACGTCTGAAACATTATGCTTTTGTTATGATGCATTGCTTCTTGAAAAATGATATGCCATAGCCAACACTTTTTTTATATTTTTGATACTTTGGATTTAAAAGATAGCGTTTATCCTTCATTTGTTTTGCGGCTTTTTGACTATCGCTCATCAATTCATCTAATGTAGCTGAATGTTTACATTCAATGATGATTACCGTTCCATCAAGTCTTCTAGGTAATATTTCAATATCAAATCTTCCATCCCCTGCCTCTTTATTCGAGGAAACATCTAGATCTTGAAACAATCCTAAAAGAAATCCATGGTAAAAGCTTTCATAATTATCATAATAACTAATACTTCTATCTAAGATATCATTTAACATAGATTGCGATTTTTCAACTTCCTCATCATCTAAAAGTTGGATGAATTCATTTACATATTGATGTTTAATTTCATTGAAATAATCCATAAAACTTTGATCATAAATTTTATAAACTTCTTTATTTGGAATCACCAATTCATAAACTTCATTAGTTTTTATTTCTTTATATATTTTTAAATATCCTGTCATCAATAGGAAACTATATATATTATTAATATTATTCATATCACGATACGTAAGTTCTGGTTTTATTTCTTTTACCAGTGTTTTTCCTTGCATCAATAATTCAAATTCATCATGCAAAGTTTGATTTCCATCCTTGATATAATTGATGACAATATCATTTCCACTTGTATTTGCCCAAAAAGAAATTGGCTTTAAACTTTCTTTTTGAAGTTTTCGATCAACATACATTAGGGAACTCCAAGGATTGAAAATATCAGTATCTCCAAACAAATAGCCATCATACCAATCCTTTACTTCTTGAATATATCGTTCAAAATTATAAAACTTTAATAAAGCTTCTATATCTTGATAAGTAAATCCAAAATAACAACTTGATTTAATATCTAAAATGGAATATGTTTTAAAATTATTCAATCCCGTGAAGATACTTTCTTTAGAGATTCTCAAACATCCTGTTAGTATCCCTTTTTCTAAAGCATCATTTGTCTTTAAGGCTGATGAGAAAACCGTTTTCAAAAAGTTTACCATTTCATCATAATATCCATTTTTATAGGCAGCGTGTAAAGGAACATCATATTCATCTATCAGAATAATAACTTTTTGATAATAATGTTGTTGTAGGCATTGTGATATACGATATAAAGATTCCTTCAAATCAATCATTTGACCTTTTCTATATTTAAGATTTCTTAAAATATCCTTATCTGCATCATCTATTTGTGTACTATCAAATAACTCTTTATTTTTTTTGACTATATCAGAAACTAATGATGCGTAACTATCCATTTGTGCTTCAAAGCTTGATTCGATCATATCTTTTAAAGATATGAAAATAACAGGATATTGATTTTGATGTTTCATGATTTCCTGTTCTTTATAAATTTCTAAATTATCAAATAGATAAGCATTATCTTTCTCTTTGTTAGAGAAAAAATAATACAACATACTCATGTTAAGTGTTTTACCAAAACGCCTTGGTCTTGTATATGATACTAGTTTTTCACTTAATACATCTTTTATCCACATTGTTTTGTCAACATAGTAATATCCTTTATCGATAAGTTCTTTAAAATTTTCTATACCAATCGGTAATTTTTTCATTCCTTACACACCACCTTTCAACGTTTGTATTGTAACATAATATCTACTTCATTCCTATCCTATCGATATTCTAAATTTCACTATCACTAGTTTTCAAAGCTTTACGGATAGATTGTATATATTGATGCTTTTTGTTATACTGAACATAGAAAAAGAGGTCCTGTACATGAACAAAATCATCAAACCCATACAACCTGTGAAGTTACATCCTCCAGTAAAACAAAAGCCACAACAAGATAAGCCAAAAGAAAATCCATCCAAATAAGCGGATGGATGTTTTTATAAAAATTGTTTTGTGAATTGATCCGCGATATTCATAATTAAATCGCTATCAAATGGATTACTTAATCCGGAAGCTTTTAATGGCTCCAAATATTGAGTGTTTAGCGTATATTGTGTAATATTACGATAAGCCTGTAATGCATCTTCTCGATCATGCATACTCATCATCCATATTTCAAGTGCTGAAGCAGCACTGGTGGCATAACTGATACAGTAGAACGGTGTTTCAAAATGATGATGAATGTCTACCCATTCATATTCAACTGGATATCCCATATATTTTTTATATAGTTCTGCGTGCAGTTGATTCATCTCTTCTAAACTCATATCTGGTTTTTTAAAGACTTCCTGCTGGAATTCATCCTCACATGCCCCCTGTAAAATACTGCTCAACATATTCATTAAATTTGATATTTCCATTAACTCTGCTTTTTCTCCATAGATGTCTTCATAATAAGCATACATCAATGTTTCTAAACCTTGTGAATGAACTTCCGCAAGATCCAGATTATTAGAATCATTCCAGATGGTATCCCCCATTAAAAAGAAATTATAATAATGTCCAAATTCATGAAACATGGTACCTGGATCTTTGTAATCAGAGGTATTGATAAACATAAACGGTTCATTTCCGATAATGGTTGTATATCCTGCATGCAACATATTTTTTTGATCATCATACACATATAAGCCATGCTGTTTCATATATGCAAATGCATCTTGCATAGCTTTTGGAAATTCAGATTGAAGTGCTTTTTCAAGATAAGGCATGCCCCCTGCAACATCTACCTGTCCATCATGTATTGCATGTATTTTATCACTATATTCACTATTCAGTTTCTGATATAACG
This sequence comes from Absiella sp. AM29-15, assembly GCF_003434225.1. Classification (NCBI taxonomy): domain Bacteria; kingdom Bacillati; phylum Bacillota; class Erysipelotrichia; order Erysipelotrichales; family Erysipelotrichaceae; genus Amedibacterium; species Absiella sp. AM29-15. Next base: position 98,641 of record NZ_QVFL01000004.1, on the reverse strand, counting down.
GTGCAATATATTTTAATACTTTTTCTTCAAATTTTGCGGCATCTTCTTTACTGTAATCACGTTTTAATACCTCGTATGCATAATCACTATAATTTTCATATCCGAGTTTTTTCGCTATTTCTACTCTTGTTTTCACAAGTTCTTGATAAATACCTCCCAGTTCCTTATTACGTTTTTCATAGATTTCATAATAGGCTGGAATATCCGCAAAAGAGCTTAAATCAAGATCATCTATCGTAACTGTTTTACCATCTTTTATCGTTGTATAATCATTTGCTGCAGAACGCTTATTGTATTGATTGATAAGTTTGGTTTCTTTTTCTGATAATGCTTCAATTTCAGGTGAATTTAATTTGCGATTTACCTCGTAGCGATCAATAAACGCCTGTCCCATCTTTTTCACAAAAGCATCTTTATATTCTGATTCCATAATAATTTTGGTCATCTCATTCATACGATTATCCAATTTTACAAACTCATTGTCTAATAACTGATTTTCTTCTTCATAATATGTATCGGTTAAATCTAGATGATTATGAATACTGGCAATTACCTGCATTTGGTCATAGTTTTGTAAAGCTTTTAGGATTTGATCATATTGTGATAACACGCTGTCTTGTTGTTCTGATTGTTTTGCCTTATCTATTGTATCCTTGATTTTCGCATAGATTCCATCTATATCTGGACGTTCATATTTCATATCCTTAAAATCAATGTCATCATGTTGTGGTATTATTTCTTCTTTTGCCTGGGGTATTTCATACATCACATCTGATGATTTTGATGGATTGTTAGATGTACATCCACTTAATATTATTGTGATACTCAATAATCCAGCAAATAGTTTTTTCATATTTTTCATAAATGCAGCTCCTTTATTTATTAGCTTATTATAGCAAGTTTTATCCATAAAATACAATTATATCTCTCATTATCTAAATAGAAAGTATACCATAAATTTATTACTTTATTCTTATTTATCATATTTCTATGCGATACCTTCCATAAACTGTTTTGATATCTCACATATTTTAGATATCTTAAGAAAAAATAACAAAAGCGTAAGGTATTTCAAGGATATAATTGGTATAATATATATGAAGCAGACATGGGGTGACAACATGAATTTACAAACAGATACAGAAATAGACAGCAGCTATGGTTTAAGCGAGGAACAAGTCGCAGCCAGAGTGGAGCGGGGTCAAGTCAATAAACAAATTGATCGTATTTCAAAAAGCTATAAAGAAATTATTCATGATAATATATTTACACTATTCAACTTGATTAATGTGGTTTTAGCAGGCTTTATCATTTTCATCGGATCATGGCGAAACCTGTTGTTTATGGGAGTAATCTTATCCAATATCGTCATTGGTATTTTACAGGAAATCCGTGCCAAACGTGTACTAGATAAATTATCTTTGATTACACAATCCAGTGTGAAAGTAAGACGAAGTGGTGAATGGAAAGAAATACATATTGATGATGTGGTATTAGATGACATCATTTCCCTTTCTACCAGCAATCAGATCATTGCAGATGCAATTGTGATTGATGGCCGTTTAGAAGTCAATGAATCCCTTGTGACAGGTGAAAGTGACATCATCATCAAACAGCCTGGTGATGAACTATATTCTGGAAGTTTTGTAGTGAGTGGCAATGCTACATGTCAGGTATTACATGTTGGTGAAGATAATTATGCTTCTACCATCATGAAAGATGCCAAGGTATTTAAAAAACATAAATCTCAATTAAGAGATTCTATCAATTATATTATTAAAATCATTGGTTTTGTGATCATCCCAATGGGAATCGCATTGTTTGTGAAACAATACTTTATCAGCGGGTATCCTTTTGATAAAGCCATCATTGCCATGGTCGCTGCCCTTGTGGGTATGATACCGGAAGGACTGGTCTTATTGACAAGTGTTGCCCTTGCGGTTGGTACCATTAATTTAGCTCGTAAACAGACATTAGTTCAAGAGCTTTATTGTATAGAAACCCTAGCAAGAGTGGATACTCTTTGTTTAGATAAGACAGGTACTATTACAGAAGGAAATATGCAGGTGGAAGATATCCTGGTTTTGGAAGAAGGCTTAGATATCAAAGCATTACTGGCGAACTTTCAAGAAGCGATTCATGATGAAAATGCCACAGCCATGGCAATCAGAAACTTTGTAGGAAAGCCTGCACACATGGAAAAGCCTGTCCGTATCCTGCCTTTCTCCTCTGCACGTAAATGCAGTGCGGTGACCTTTGAAAGTGGTACATATGTTTTAGGTGCATATGAATTTGTATGTGATAAAAAAGATCCTGCGATTGTCGCAGAAATTGAGAAACAAGCCAATATGGGTAATCGTGTACTGGTTTTTATGCAAAATGATACTCCTATTAAATTTGATGATATAGAAAAAGATGGTCATATCCTTGCGCTGGTATTGTTAAGTGATCCGATTCGTAAAGAAGCCCCACAGACTTTAGATTATTTCTTATCACAGGGTGTAGATATCAAAGTCATTAGTGGTGATGATCCTAGAACCGTACATGCTATCGCAAAGAAAGCTAATCTAAAAAATCATGAACGTTATATCGATGTTAGTACCTTAAAAGATGAAGAAATTGATGCTGCAGTGAAACACTATACGATCTTTGGACGTGTATCTCCAAAACAGAAAAAATTGATGATTGCGGCATTAAAGAAACAAGGACATATTACCGCCATGATTGGTGATGGTGTCAATGATGTTATGGCTTTAAAAGAAGCCGATTGTAGTATCTCTGTTGCACAAGGCAGTGAAGCCGCAAAGAATATTGCCAATCTTGTCTTACTAGATAACAACTTTGCCCATATGCCTCATATCGTAGATGAAGGAAGACGTGTCATTAACAATATTCAACGTGCTGCCTCTTTATTCCTTGTAAAAACGACCTTTTCTACTATGTTGGCATTCTTAACATTATTCTTGATTCGCCGCTATCCCTTTGAACCAATTCAGTTAACGCTGATTTCATCACTAACGATTGGTATCCCATCTTTCTTCTTAGCTCTTGAACCAAACCATGCCAGAGTACAAGGCAATTTCTTATTAAATGTATTCTCTAAAGCCTTCCCTGGTGCCTTGTGTGTGGTATTAAGTGTTGTATTCGTACACTTCTTAGGTAATGTTCTACCAATCAATGAAGCACAAATGACAACGATGACTGTACTATTAACAGGTACTAGCTCCTTGATTGTCTTATATCGTGTATGTATACCATTCACAAGACTTCGTTTCATTGTCTTTGTGATCATGACAGCCCTATTCATTGCGGCTGTGGTCTTATTACCTAATTTGTTCGTATTGGTACGCTTAAGCTTCTATCAGGCTGTATGTACCCTTGGTGCTATGTTTATGATTCCAATTGTCATGGACTTCTTCTTTAGGTTTGGCAATAAGTTAAAGTTAAAGGAGCGTTTAGAACAGGTAGGAAAATAGAAATAGATGATAAAAATAATGCCCAACTCGGTTTAGTGAGTTGGGCATTTAATATATTCGCAATTCATTTCTTATTCAAATCTTTTTTTATTTGTGTTGTACTTATTTCTGGAGTTCGAGGTAAATATATTACATCCACACCTTCATTTTTTAAAAAGTCAAATTTTCCTTTCCAATCATCCCCCATTACAAAAGTATTGATATAATATTTATGTACATCGGTTTTTTTCTGATCCCAATTTGTCTCTGGAACTACTAAGTCTACATACCGTATTGCTTCAAGCATTTCTTTCCTTTGTTCATATGAAAAATAGCATTTTTTATTTTTTTCGTTCCAATTAAATTCATCTGTAGATAATACTACTATTAAATAATCTCCCAACGCTTTTGCACGTTTTAATAAATTCAAATGACCATAATGTAACAGGTCAAATGTTCCATAAGTTATAACTCTCTTCATTTTTCCTCCGTATTTATTATAAATTCTTTTGCTTCATCAATAGTACTTTGATTAGGTTTCATTACATATAGAGGTGTACTTCCATAAGAATAAGTTGGCACCATATCCCCTGTACCATCTACTAAAGTACTTTGAACATCCCATTTGGACATATCATTGATCTGCATTTGAATCAATGCTGTTATCTCATCTGTTTTCATATTTGTTTGAAACATACCTTGTACTGCATTTAATATTGATTCATAATTTTTAATAATATTAGTTGTTGTCAACTTTTTCACCATCGCACGAATAACTTCTTGCTGGTTTTCTCCACGATGACGATCTCCTGCTTCATAGCTATATCTTTCTCTTGCAAATGCTAAGGCACATTTTCCACCTACATGCTGTTTTCCTTCTGTAAAGTGACAACTTGAATCTGTATAAGCAGTCAAATCTTTATCAGAATAAATATCCACTCCTCCTAAAGCATCTACCATTGTTTTAACAGTATCAAAATTGATTCTAATATTGTAGTTGATATCTACTCCTAAGATATTTTCAATCGTTGCTTGACTTACTTCTACACCATACAGACCTGCATGTGTTAGCTTATCCATAGCTCCTGTTTCACAAACACCATCATGACATTGTAAAGGTACATAATAATCACGTGGTATAAAGACTAATCCAATCTTTTTCTTTACTGGATTCACTGCCATTAACATATTCACATCACTTCGACTTGTCGTTGTGATAGGTCCAGTTGTGTCAATGCCTGAAATATAAACAATAAAACTTTCTTTTGTTACTGAAGCTGATTTTAGATTTTCAATCGTTTTTTGTTTATCTAATGTATAAATCACCTTTGTATCAGATTCAAACTTTTTATCAATCAGATTGAAGCTATCACGAAATCCTTCATTCATGATAATGGCATCTGTTTTATCATCTAATAGATCTTGAAGCATTTCTTCACCATTTGCATATTCTGTTTTTGATACTTGGTTAGTGAATTGTTCATTCAAACGATTTAACATAAAATCAGTATTTTCACGATCAATAATTTTCATGATACCAAATCGTTTTCCATCTAAATCTTCAATCTTTTGGAATGCACTATCTTTCTTCACCAAGACAGAAACGGTCGTTGTTTGAATATTTCCATTCGATATCTTATTGATTGTTTCCTGAGCTTTATTGATCACTTTCACATTTACAAAAATCATTAACATACTTAAAACTATAGCTAATACTTTACTTCCTATTTTCACTGCTTTATTGGTTTTACTAGACAATTGCATAAATATTACTAAGCCTAATAAAACTGCTAATATCAATATAATGATTGCTAGGTATTTTAAAGGCAATAATTTATAAACACTATATGTTAAAACAAGACTTACAATTAACTGTATGATCCAGAAAATATGCTTTCCTATCTTCTTTATATTTTCCATGTAAGCCTCCTATTTCTTATCATCCTTGATCCAAGAATCTCTTACTTCTTTTACGATCTTGTAGTATGTAGATCGTTTCATTCCTAGTTGTGCTCGATAAGCATCATGACTAAGTTCTTTTCTCATAATCCTTTTGATGTTTTCTTCAAAATCATCTGGTACTTTTATTCTTGGTCTTCCAAAACGACCTTCTCCTTTGTATTTCTTTTCCAATGCCTTATTAATTCCCGCACGCTGAAGTTTTCTTGCTCTATTCTTTCTACTTACTTCAATAAAATCCATTAATTGAAGCATGACGTCCACATCTAAATCTTCATCCTCTAGTGTTAGTAAATGTGCATGAATATCCTTTAATGTTTGTAGCTTATCTTTTAGGCTAACTTCTTCTGATGACATACAACCAATGGAAGGAATTAGCAACTTATCGTTATCTTTAAGCTTCTTAATAAGGTCATTCCATTTGATATCATCATTTTCTGTATCATCGATATAGATTTGATTTTTCTTCAAATTTAATGAATTTAAAATATGTTCTTTATCATTTTTATTTGGTAGATATGCATAAAAATATTCCATTTCTATACACCTTCCTTAAGACTCGCTATTATAGTAATAACCATAATAGTGTTTTGCTTCTGCTTCTACTTTTGTAAGTACAGTTCCTAAGATATTGGCACCATTTCTTTGCAGCTGTGTGATAGCTGCTTTCGCATCATTCTTGTTTGTTTCTTTTGCTGATACTACATAGATTGTTCCATCTGTTACACAACTAACTGGAATGGCATCTGCTACTGCATCCACTGGTGGACAATCAATCACGATGAAATCAAATCTTGTTCTCAGTTTTTCTATTAAATGCTTAAACTTTTCACTAGAAAGTAATTCAAGTGGATTAGGTACTTTCATTCCACTAGTCAATAGATAAAGCTTTCCATCACTTGTGTTATCCTTGAATTTCTGGAAATATGTATCATCATTCACATCAAAGCTATCAAAGTTCTTCATTAGATTACTTAAACCTACTTTATTTGAAACATTAAAAATCTTATGTTGTACTGGTTTTCTTAAATCACAGTCCATTAATAAGACATTGTGATATTTTGCGATACTCACTGTCGCAAGATTACTCGCTACGGAGCTTTTTCCTTCTGCTGGATTCGTACTTGTTAAGTTAACTACTTGAATATCTCCTTCAAATTGTGAGTATTCAATATTAGTTCTCAACTGACGATATACTTCTGAAAAATCAAACTGCGATTGTTTGACTGTTTTCTTCTTTTTCTTATCATGTCGCTTTGGCGCAAGTTTTCTTTCCATCCTATCTTCCTTTCTTTCTTAATCTATCGAAGATAGATCTTTTCTTTATGACTTTCATTTCTTCTAAGGCTTCATTTTGAATAATATGTTTGGGATTAACTTGTAATAAAAGGATTGCATTTTCTTTTCCATAGTCTTTCTCAATTAAGGAATAAACATCTGATAGCTTTGCGATACGATGTCCTTCACTTCTATGTGTATCACTCGCAATCACATGAACCATTCCTTCTTTTAACAATTTCTCTGCATTCTTCTTACATGTGTCCCCATGGGTTCCTAAAAGACTTGTTCGATTAACTTGGATATAACAGCCTAATTCTATCCAGGACTGCACTCTGTCTAAATCAATACCCTTAGGAAAATAACGTTCTACATGTGCAATAATAGGACGATATCCTCGTACTTTTAATTCATACAAATAATCTTCTGCATAATCGTTATGATCCATGTTTCTTCTAACATCAAATTCCACTAATAGATATTTAGAATCTGCTAATGTATTAAATGCTTTGCTATCGATCATATCTAAATACTCATGGTTCAGAAAAACTTCTGCGCCACTGTATATTTCAATATCGTACGATTCTGCTAATTCTTTTAGATTTTCTATTCGATCTTTGATGATATCTATATTAGATATATCATGAAGTCCTGGCACAAAATGTGGTGTAGATATGATCTTTGTAATACCATCTTTTTTTGCTTGTTGTAATGCAATGATGGCATCTTCTTTAGATGGCATCCCATCATCGATCTCCCATGCAATGTGATTATGTATATCAATAAACTCCATACCTTAATCCTCAAACCAAGGAATTTCTCCTAATACTGGTACACCTAAGAAGCTTTCTGCTTCCGCTTTGTTTTTCAAGCGCTTATCAAATAAATATTGTAAGAATACGTATCCACATGAAAGCAATAGACCAGCCATAGCACCAACAGCTGTATTCATCTTTTTGCTAGGTGATACAGGTACATCATTTACTTTTGGCTGATCAGATATCGTCATATTTTTGATATCCAGTTTTTCCTGCATTTCCTTGAAGAAGATATCTACTGTTTTACTTACAATTGCCTGTGATTTTTTAGGATCATCTGTTGTTGCTTTTACATCTATAATTTCTGTTCCATTCACATTGGTTATAGATAAAGATTTTTTTACTTCATTCACATTTTCAATATTCAATTCATCTGCAACTTTAGATAAGATTGTTTCCCCCTGCATTAAGGAAACATAGTTATTGACCATCTTTGAATTTGAGTTTACCGCATTATAATCAGCATATCCTTGCTCTGTAACTTTTGGTATCAAATAAATTCTTGCGGAACTTGCATATTTCTTTGTCATAAAGAAATTGGTCACAAGGAATGCAATAACTGCACCTAATACAGTACAGATCACAATCATCTTGATATTCTTTTTTAAAAGCTTCATTAAAGCACTGATATCAATTTCAACTTCATCATTTGTTTGCTTTTCATTAATATCTTTCATATTAACCTCCATTCCGCCGCTCTCGCTTACGGCACAAATAGTAATGAAAGTAACGTGCGAGTTACGCTACTTAGTGCTATATTGGATTTGAGAAAATCATCACCTACAAAGCACGGCGAGGTGAGTCGTAGATTATTTCATGCTCAATTCCAAAACAGTATATTAACCAGTGTAAGCATCATCTTTCAAACATAAATAAGTGGTATTTTGAGTCCGCACACTAATCATTGTTTTTAACTTTTGTTAAAATTGTGTGATGATGCAGACAATGTTGATTTCCTCCTATCTTTTGAAAGGAGGTTTATCATGAAAGTTGTTTATCCTATTTGCTGTGGTGTCGATGTCCATAAAACTTTTCTCGTTGCTACAATCATCACCGCTGATGGTATCTAGCCACATTATCAAAAAAAACGTTTTTCCACTTTCAATGGTCAAATCCGTACCTTTAAACATTCCCATTGATTTAGATCATATCACTTCTTTACTTCAGAAATCTTTAATGAAGAAGGCTGATTCTGTGCTTGAACCCATTGATGGCTATGTTATGCAACAGGAACAGAAAGAACATATCCTTACTGTCAAGGAACACGTGCAATATATTGATTCCTGCATTCATAAACTTGATGCTATAATTGACAATTTTGTTGAATCCTTTGAATCACAGATTTCATTACTCTGCTCACTTCCATGTGTTAATCATGCCTCTACTATTACCATCATTTCAGAGATTGGCACTGATATGTCCCCAGTCAATAACGTCAAGTGTATATGCTGTTGTGCTGCTTTAACTCCTGGAAACAACAAATCTGCTGGTAAGAAGAGATCTGTTCGTATCACACGTGCTGGTGTCTACCTCAAACCTGCATTATTCCATGTAACTCACACTGCCGTGAAAGATTTAGAACAGCCTTACTACAAAATCAAATATGAGCGTATCATGAAACGATGTGAAAAGAAATTTGCTATCAATGCTATTGCTAGGATGATTCTTACTGCCATTAACTTCATGTATAAAAATGATGAAGTTTTCAATCCCAGTGATCTGTATAAATTTGATATGTCGATTGATCTTAAAGATAAGCAAGAAGATCGTACAATCAAACAAGCTACTAAACCTCTTCTTTCTAAAGGTATTACGCAGTTAACTTCATATCCTTTTCTTTATTAATTTTTAACTGCCATCTTCACACCTCTTTTTAGTGCGGCCTTTTTTCTTGTTTTTATTTGTTTCTGTCACACCAGTCTCTTTGGATAATCTTAATCAAGCACTTTTTTACAAACTAATAGTGCAGATTCAATTATAGAATCCATATCATAATACTTATACTCTCCTAATCTGCCTCCAAAAAAAACATTTTTTTCATTTTCTGCAAGCATCTTATATAGTTTGTATAAATCGCTATTCTTTTTATCATTTACGGGATAATATGGTTCATCACCTAATTTCCATTCAGAGCTGTATTCTTTACTGATTATTGTTTTAGGCAAATCATTTCCAGCTTCATCTTTACCAAATTCAAACCATTTATGTTCAATGATTCTTGTCCATGGTGTTTCTCTATCTGTGTAATTCACTGCTGCATTTCCTTGATAATTAGGTATATCTAAAACTTCGTTTTCAAATCGTACAGATCTATATTCTAAAGCTCCTAACTTATAATCAAAATAAGCATCAATTGGTCCTGTATATACAACTTTTTCAGCAAGCTTATCTAATTCTTCTTTATGTTCTAGATAGTCAATACCAAGTCTTATTTCTATACCATCTAACATATTTTCAACCATTTTTGTATATCCTCCAATAGGAATACCCTGGTATAATGCATCGAAATAGTTATTGTCAAAAGTAAGTCTAACTGGTAATCTTTTAATGATGAATGCAGGGAGTTCTTTACAATCACGTCCCCATTGTTTTTCTGTATACCCTTTTACAAGTTTTTCATATATATCTCTACCAATCAAAGAAATAGCTTGCTCCTCTAAATTTTGTGGCTCACCAGTTATTTCTTTTTTCTGTTCTTCGATTTTAGCCTTTGCTTCTTCTGGTGTAACTACACCCCACATTTTATTAAATGTGTACATATTAAAAGGCATAGAATACAATTCACCTTTATAATTTGCAACAGGTGAATTCGTAAATCTATTGAATGTTGCAAACTGGTTTACATATTTCCATACTTCTTTATTGTTTGTATGAAATATATGAGCACCATATTTATGAAAATTTATACCTTCAATTTTCTCAGTATAAATATTTCCAGCTATATTATTTCTTTTATCAATTACTAAAACTTTTTTTCCTCTTTTTTTTGCTTCATGCGCAAAAACAGCTCCGTATAATCCAGAGCCTATAATTAAAAAATCGTACATTTTAATCCTCCTTTGTTATCTTCTTTTCGTATAAAATTCATATGGTTTATTCACATCAAAATATACATCACCATGTACAGAAGGCTCTTTTACAGGTTTCATATAATCGCCAAATGTTTTAGTCAATATTTTATGATAGTCTCTAGGTATAGCTATATCAATAAATTCAAATTGGTGCATTTCTGTTTCTTTAAACCATTCTTTATCCCATTGAAACCTTTCGTTCTCAGAAAACATTGATATTTGTCCCCACTCTTTACAATCCTCATCATTGAATAGTCTCACTAATTTTTCAAATTTTATGTAATTTTTCATATATGGCGAAAACCTATCAATTATTTTCCAAGCCAAAATATTCAAATGAAAATTTCCTTTAATTCTAACAACTCTATTACTTTGTACGATACTACGTTTTCTTAATTTATTAATTTTCTCAAAAAATATTTTTTTCTTTTCTTTTTCATTAGGGATATTATCTAAAGGAAAAATATCTATAAAAATACCTTGGTTAAAATCAAATAAATCTTTTTCACAAAATAAAATTGCAGTAGTCTTACTATTCCTTAATTGAGCATGCCCTCTCACACACCCTTTATCTGTATAGGCAGTTTGAAAAAAATACGGAAACTGAAATTCTTTTTTTGCAACTACACAAAGCCTTTCATAATCTTCTCTTGGCATCGCTATATCTATATCATCATCCCATGGGATGATTCCATTATGTCTAATTGCTCCTATAAGAGTACCTCCTATAGCCCAATATTTTAAATTATATTTATTTAAAATTTTTTGTAATTTGTATAATAAATCTAATTCAATAGTCCATATTTGTTTCATTTCTTTGGAGATTATATAATCATTTCTCACTTCTTCTTCAAGAAAATCTTTTGGTAAATCTAATTCATTTTCAAACATTTTTATCACTCCTTCTTTTCTTTTTAACACTGAAAAATATTCCTTTCATTTGATGATTAATCTCTAATATAAATCTATCTTTTAATATTAGTAAGACAATATAATATACAATTGCGCCTATTAAAATTTGGAACAATGTAATATAAATCATCCCCTTTTTCATTATATTTATAGCAGATAAAATAAGAAGCATACTAATTCCTGCAAAAATCCTTTTCCAAGATATTTCGACAAGCAAAGTAAAGGTGAAAAAGCCTTCACAAAATTTGATATATAACGCTGTTATAATCAATTCAGCAATAACTGAACCTATTGCTGCTCCATAAGCACCAAATCTCGGTATTAAAAAAAGATTAATAATTAAATTTATAAAAGATCCTAATATTAGAAATTTTGCACTTGTCGCTCTTTTTCCTACAGGCGTATAATATAAATTCCCAATGCAATTACTAATACCAATTATAACTATAATTGGACTGAAAATTTTCAAAAGATTAATTACAGGATCATATCCTTTACCAAAAAACCATTGCACAAAACCATTTGATATACCTATTAAACCAAAACAAATCCCAAAACCTATTAATAAAATAAAATCTAAAGATTTTTTAATTTTATCTTTTATTTCATAAATTTGATTATTTGAATATAGATATGATGTCCTAGCACTCATTACCGTATTTAATGATGTAAATGTTATTGCTTTAGCAAGATTTATAATTTTTGTTGCTTGCTCATAATATCCATTTTGGCTGTTACCAGTTGTTAAAATTCCTATTAAAGTTTTATCTAAAACAGTATAAATAGATGTCGCAATAGTTGGTATAAAATAGATAAAACTTTCTTTAAAATGATGTTTCAAAGATATTGATTTTTTATTAATTCTACAAATAAAATTAGGTAATTTTACCCACATAGATATGTTCCCTATTAAGGTTCCACAAGACATTAGCAAAATATATAATAATAAATCGCTTTTATTTTTCACTAGAATAAACATCAAAATTACTGTTGATATTTTTACGATCGAATTTTTTACTACAATATATTTAAATTCTTCTAAACCACTAAAAAACCAAGATATATCAAAAATTACTGCGACCAAATTAAAACTTAATGCTATAAAATAATTTCTATATTCTTTATAAAAAATGATTACTAAGAGCCATCCAATTAAACATATCAATGTAGCGATAATGACCATCAATTCTATCTCATAAAAAAGCTTACTCCTTTTTATGGAATCATCTCTATTCATAGCGATTTCGCGTGTGCCATAAGAAAGAACTCCAAGTGTTGCAAACATTGAAAAATAGGTTTGAATAGATAAAGTATAACTATATATTCCTATTCCCTCTGCTCCTAAGACCCTTGATATATATGGAGCTGTAATAAGAGGTATTAAAATAACTAATATTTGATAAAATGTACTATAAAGAAAATTTTTTTTTAAACTTGGTGTTTTCATTTTCCTATCCTTATCCTTTTTAATTTCAAAATATACTTATTTATCCTAAATTCTCGATCTATACATATTGATTTTAGTAACCATGCTATGATAATCATTTTTATAAACGATATATCAAAAATAGTTCCATAAAATCTATTAGAAAAAACTAGCATAATTAAATCATTATATAGATAAGAAAAAATAAATAATCTAAAGTTTATTAACGACATTTTCTGTCTTTTATCTTGAATTAATAACTTGTAATTATTAATGTAATATAGAGCAATAACCATAATTAATGGCATTATTCCTATATATCCAAAGTCATAATAAAAGGGATAAAATGTCGTATATACATTACCTGTTTCTATCCCATTTCGACTAAAGTTAAAAACATTGATATTATCTATTATATTTTTCTCTTGTCCACTAATCTTATAAAAAAAACTATATAACCCTTTGAAAGATTGTTGGCCCCAAATATTAGCGTTATTAATATGATTCGATGAAGATAATACACTATCTAAATTATATAATGGTGCTCCTAAATATGTAAAAACATACTCACTGAAGCTAAAATCTGCATCTCTTCCCATTAAATCTAATATTGAAATAAAGACAAAAAGCGAAATTATAATAATACATATTAATTTTATGAAAAAATATAAATTTGCTTTACTATGCCTTTTATTCTTGATTTTCATAATATAAATAAGAATGAGTATCATTGTTAATATTCTAAATAAAGGTGTCCGACTTCCATTTAGCAAAATTAATATAATTAAAAGTATAAATGATAAAAGATGTAGCTTGTTTAAAGATTTGTTAATTACAAAATTATTAACCATTATATAAATCAAAAGATAGGCACCAGCTAAACAAATCGGATTAAAAATTCTATAAATCAAAGGGATAGGCACATTTAAATCATTATATATTTGTGTCCAAAATTTTGTCATTGTATCATATAAAGAAATCATATCTGTTATAGTAGAAACTTTACCAGCATAATTTGCATTATATGCAATAGACAAGTCCATAAGATATTTTATGAAAAACAAAATACAAATAATTTGCATAATAATTAATATTTTCACATAGAAATCATCAACGTAAATAACATTACTCTTAAATTTATTTTCTTTCTTTTTATATTGTATTTGGCATAATAAATGTACTATTGTAAAAGTGAACAATGCGATAGATATAACGAGAACTGTTTCAGGATGAAAAGTTATCCAATACTTTTTTGCACAAAATGCACATAATAATTCACAAATAAAAAAAGTAAAACAAAATAATGGTGCAGGGTGTAAATAATCATAATTAGATATTTTGAAATTAATCATTATAAACAAGAAAGTAATTCCTATTAATAGATATAGCATATATTAATTCCCTAAATTTTCCTCAGCTTTTATAATTGCTTTTTGTGTATAATATCCATCACACAATTTATTTGATATATTTTTAACGTTAGCAACCATCTTGTAATAATCTTCATCCGTCATAGTTGATAAAATATCTTGTAATTCATATAAAGAATTAACACATATTCCTAATTTGTTTGTTTCTACGAAACGTGCTTCTGCTGCTTTTGACCATATAATTACAGGAATACCTGAAGCTAGATAAAGTGATAATTTATGGGGGTTATTAAATTGTAGATATTTTCCTGCATCACCAGAACATGAATTAATTGAATCACCATCCCATACAAGTCCAAAATTACCCTTTAATTTTTGTGGCAGTGTTGTTGGGGGGTATACTCCTAAATAATTCAGATTTTTTGATTGTAATTTATCTGTATAATTAGGCCCATATAAATTTATTTTAAGAAAATCTAACTTATCTAAGTCTTTTAAAAATTTGCACTTTTCTTTATCTAAATTCCCCGCTATAATAACAGACTTATCATATTTTTCTATTTCATTTATTTTATCACAATCTTTAATATAATCAAATATTTCTAAATTTATAATCTTTTCATGTTGTATTCCTTTAGAAATCAAAAAATCTGTCATACTTTGATTATGTGAAATTAATTGATCGGTGATATCACACATAAATTGAAATTCTTTTTTATAATATGAATTAAATCTAAATCCTCTTAATTCCTCAATATCATGGATAAATGAGATATATTTAATTTTTTTATTTTTTTTTAATTTTTTTAAAGTATAGCTTCTTGTTATTTGTGGAAAATGGAAAGGATGTTGAAGTATAATAATTGAATTTATTTCTATTGATTTATATACTGCGTTCCAATCTTTATAAAACTGTATTTGTCTTTTAATCTTATTAATAACTCCACTTGAAGAATTCAATTTCTTTATTTTTAGAATTTTATACCCATATGTCTTTGCGATGTTTGCTATATCTTCAGTTGCCTTACTCCCTGCATGATATAAATCATCTGTTACCTCTAAAACTAAATATTTTTTCATTTAATCACTCCTTATTTTAATAATTCCATTAATTTTTTTGTTTCTGTATTTATGTCATAACCGCTTTGTTTAAAAGATTTGAATATCACTTCTTCCTCCAATCTTTTATTTTTAAGTTTCATTATCATTTTTGCCCAATCTTTAGATGTTTTATTTAAAGAATAAAAATATAAGTTTTTAGTAACTATTGCTGCACTAGATATTGCCTCTTCTGAAGCAATAATAGGTAATCCGTTTGCTTGAGCCTCTAATAATGACAATGGTAGTCCCTCGAAAATTGACGGAAAAAGAAAAAAATCAAATGTACTTAGCCATTCTGAAATATTATATTGAATACCTGTGAATATAATATCTTCTTCAAGATTTAATTCTCTTACTTTTTTCTTCAAATTTTTTTCATCTTCACCTTCTCCAACAATAATTAATTTAGCATCTATACTTTCTTTTTTTAATTCGTGAAAAATATCAATAAGAAATGTTTGATTCTTTTGAAAGTGAAGTCTCCCTATATTACCTAATACAAACTTATTATCCAAATTATATTTTTGTCTATTCACTTTTCTATAATTCTCATCAAATAGAAAATCTTTAACATTAATTGCATTATGAATAATTATACAATCACCATAAATTCTACTATCATAAAACCATTTAGCTGCTTCTTCGGAACAAGCCCAAAAATCAGTCGCATAATTTTTTATACACGCTTTATTTTTTTGATGTAATATTCCTCTTAGATTGCTATCCATGTTTTTTGAATTATGACTATGTATAATTCTTTTTCTTATACCATATTTTTTTGCCATTTTTAAATAATCGATATTTGCTAAACTGCACACATTTACCCAAATTGAGTAATAATCTTTTGAATAACACTTAAAAAAAGTATTTAATTCCTTTTTATATTTAATTAAATTTTTACTTCTTGAACATATATGAAATATTTTTGAACCATTGTCTTTAAAAAATTTTTCATATGCTATATCATTATATGAATTAGCTAAAAAATCAAATATAAATTCATCACCTTGAAGTTTTTTATAATAGTTCAAAATAAAACTTTCAATTCCTCCAGGGTTTTCCGTCATACCAAATATCAATATTTTTTTTTCATTTTTTTCCTCCTTATTTACTTCCTGTTGATATATGCTTTAATATAATACATTAATCCAGCAAAATTATAGAGTCTAATTTTTATAAAAAGCATTGGTAACATATTGACTTTAAATAAATCTGAGAATTTAATTTTTTTTATTGCATATACAAATGGTGAAATCTTCGATATCTCTTTTAATTGCTTAATTTTAAGTTTATAATTTGAAATATTATTTCTATCGAATATCTCTCTTACTTGAATAATATTAAAATGTATTAAGACATAATTTATATATGCTTCTCTAATCTTTATATTTTCATTTTCTATAATTTTCCAAGTTTCTTTCATTGAATATATGTAATCATTAGTCTTATTTCCATCAAAAACTCTCATAACTGAATCGTTATTAAAATTATATTTATATATAATCATCTTGTTCAAGCATATTGATTCACATTTTAAAAGGTATTTAATTGAAAAATCACTATCTTCAGATAATCTCATTGTATTATTGAACTTTATATTATTCTCAACTATAATTTTTCTTTTAAATAATTTTGCCCATACTTGCAAATATTTTGTTGGTTGTTTCAGCATCATAGAAATATTTTCTTCCATTTTATTTGTAAATAATTTATCATCATTAATTACATATCTTTTTTTCATACCATTTAAATGACCATAAAAATATATATCAGCTTTATTTTCAAGGCAATCATGTACCAATATATTTATAACTCCATCTAATAATTCATCATCTGAATCGATGAAAAAAATCCATTCTCCTTTAGATTCTTCAATACCTAAATTTCTTGCAAAAGATACTCCTTTTTGTGAATGCAATAGCTTAACATTTTGATTTATCAACAACGCTGATAAATCTGATTTATCTCCATTTTCTACAACTAAAATCTCAAACAATTCATTTTTATTGGTATTTTTTCTAATGCTTTTTATAGTATTTATAATTGTGTTTTCAGAATTATATGCAGGAATAATAAAAGAAATCAAAGGTTTATTCATTTATATCACTACTCCTTATTTTATAATAATATGTATCAATATATTTTATAGGATGCAAGAGTACATTTAAAACTTTTAATTTTCCGCTTAATTGATAAATGCAATATGTCAATATTAATGGTAATATTGTAGCAATACAAACAACAGGAATCACATTTTTGATTTCCATGAATATTACAATGTTTTTTATAATTGTAACAAAATATGTATGAAATAAATATATTACTAATGATCCTTTACCTAATTTTGATAAAATATTTTTTTTATTTAAAATTTGATAATTAGAAAAGCACTTATATAAAATAATAATGATTGAATATGCATACAAAATATCAAGTACATTGTTAAAACTTTTAAAATCTATGCTAAAAATATAAGATATTGAAAGAATAATAAATATTGTTATTGCTACTATTATATTTATATTTTTTTTAAATTTATTCGATTTAATAAAATAAATACCAAAATAAAAAAAACTCATGTAATTTAATAAATTTTTTAAACATATTCTAGCATTTATGTTAGAATAAAAGATTCCTATAATAATACTTAATCCTATTGTAAATAAAAAAATATATTTATCATCTATGTTCATCATTAAAACAAACATAAACAATATATAATAAACAATTAAAACCCATAAATACCACATTAAAGTATCAGGATAAAAAATATTTATGATCAAATTACTAATAGTCATTTGATTACTAACAAAAATATTAAAAACATATTTTAAAGTACAAAGACTTATTTGAAAAATAAAATAAATAATAAATAAATTTAATACTTGTTTCAAAATTTTCCTATAATTGATACTGTCTTGTCTTCTATTAAAATTTGATAAATAAAATGCAGTACCACTTAGTGATAAAAAAAGTGGCATGTGCCATTTATAAATCCAAATTTGTATAGTTTTTAAAATTATAATGTTTTCATCAAAAAAATCAATTTCTACAAATCCCAATAAAGCGTGTCCTAATACTACAAATATAATTGCTAATCCTTTTAATGAATCTAACCATTCTATTCTTTTTGCGTTATCCATAATTAAAAGCTTCCTTTATATTTTTTATGAGTAATTTTAGCTAAAATAAATGCCCATCCCTTTTTTATCCAATTTATTTTTTCCATGTGAATTACGGGTAGCTCTTTAAAATCTATTTTATTTTTTGTTAACCATACATCTAGTAATAACTCGCTAATCCTTCCATAGACTCTAGCCTCAAAAGTTGTATAATTACTTACATTTAATTTTTTTTCAATTTCAAATAAAATATCAAATAGCCATTCACAATACTCATCTAATAAATTTTTCTTTATAATCATCATATTAAACATATGTGCAGATTTTCTTTTCATTACAATATCATAAGCTAATAAGTAATCAGGATACAAATTTTCAATAACCCTCCTCGCACATACTAAATCTTCCTCATGTAATGTGTGAGCATAATGTGAGTAGATTGTTTCAATATAATAATTTCTTTTATTAGGAACAATTACATCTGCTTGTTTAAGTAAAGGTTCTATATCAGATCTTTTGGCTATTTTATCAAACTTATTTTTAGATTTAATTTTTGATTTGAAATGTCGCCTATAATGTACTAGTCCTATATAATCTGCTTTCAAATTTTGCCACGCCCAGTATAAGCCAGTTAGCTCACAAAAATTAGCATTTTTATTTGATATATTATTACCAACACTATCTGGCTGATATCCAATACTTTCTTTTCCTTCTGCTCCTACATGAACTGGTAAATATATATCGTCTATTGGCATTTGATACTTTTTATGTGTTGCTACAATAATTTTAATATTCACTTTACTCCTCCAATCCAAACAAAAGGACACACTCCTCCCTTCCCCCACATAAAGTGTTGAACGGTTTAAGTATGTCCCTGTATATTCCATAATGTGCCCCTGGCAACTTTTACTTCTTTATTCAGTTCGTTTTATGATTTCTAATGGTATCGTTACATTGATTTTCTTATGTAACATCTCTACCTCTAATACTGCTTTTCTCTTATGTCTGTCTATCTTACTGATATGACTTTCATAACCTTTCAATGGTCCTTCTGTTATGATCACATGGTCATTTTCGATAAATCCTACTGATTTCTTCAATGTATGTTTCTCATCCAACAGACCTTTTAAATATTGCTTTTCTTCTTCATATAATGCTGGTATCTCATCTTTATAATTTAGTTCTTTTACAATGCCTGTTTTCCGTTGTTTTAAATCCCATAACTTGACCAAGAAGTCTTGATGTTTATCTTCACTTTCCACAAAGATGTAACTTGGAAATAAAGGCTTTTCTATGATATGGTCTACACTGTTCTTTCGTCTGACTAGCTCAATCTTAGGATAAAAGGCATACCAGTTTTCTTCGTGATTCAAGAAGTCACATAGCTGTTGTTCCTTACCACCCATCACAAACAATACATACCAGTTCTTTTCTTCCATTACAGTGCACCTTCACCTTTGAATACCATCTTCACTGTTTTGATTAAGATTGTCATATCCAACCAAATTGTCCAGTTCCTATAATAGTAATCATCCATCTTCAAGCGATCATCAAAGCTGACATCACTTCTTCCATGACTCTGCCACATACCTGTGACTCCTGGTGTACAGCCGATCACACTGTTGTAGTACATTCCCATATCTTTGATTTCTCTTGGCAGATATGGTCTTGGTCCTACCATGCTCATTTCCCCTTTGATCACATTAATAAATTGAGGAAATTCATCTAAGCTTTTTTCTCTCAAAACTTTTCCTGCTGCGGTGATTCTTGGATCATCTCTCAGCTTTTTGTTTGTTTCATACTCTTCTCTGATTGCTGGATTTTCTTCCATCAATTGTTCTAGGACTTGTTCCGCATTCGGTACCATCGTTCTAAACTTATAGATCTTAAATGGTTTACCGTCTTTTCCGATACGCTCCTGTGTAAAGAAGATTGGATCATAATCTCCATTTGCATGATTCTTCTTTTTTACATAGAAATATAAAGGAAGTAATAAGATCATTCCAGCAATGCCTCCAGCTATATCAATGATTCGCTTCATGATAGCTGCACCTTTACTTGTTTTCCCTTTAGCAGTGGATACGACTAATAATCCATCAAAGTCTTGTACCTTTGTATCAAATGTCACCATACCTGATGTTCTTGGAAGGTATTTAATCTTTTCTACTTTGTTGTAAAGAATACTCATGAAATGATCCATCTGTTCTTTGGTAGCGTCTGATATCGCAATGATCGCTGTATCAATATCCTGTTGTTCGATAATATCTACTAAATCTCTTACAGGATAGATATTTTTTTTCACAAGAACTTCCTGATGCATATTTGGAAATAATTCTTTATCATTTACATCTATGAAACCGACAACTTCCATAAGAGAGAAACGATTTGTTTTCACAACATGATCTAGCTGTTCAGCTTCTCTGCCAGTACCAATGATCAGTACACGTTCTTTTGCGTAATCTCTTAATACGATTCTTATCGAACGTGAGATAAAGATATCAAATACGAACATACAGAATGTAATCAATAAGTTGAATACAAGTAAATAGACACTTTTCTTACCAATCGGTATCAATAATAGACTTGCCATATAGAAACAAAGATGGCTTTTAATCAGTAATTCCACTTCTTCCCAAACAAGTAACGTAGATACACGATAATGACCAAACATTGCTTGAATCATTAAGTAAAGAACAACGAAACGCAAGGTATAATCCATGGAATCACGGACAATCAGCATCATAAAAAGAATGAAGAGTAACTCTGACAAAAAGCTAACGATCCCTATATTCTTTTTTGTTCTCATCACTTCTGAAAATAAATTGAACGATAATGTTCTGTTTTCATTCCCCTCCTTTTTGTCTTAAAAGTTACAAAAATCTACAAACGTATAATTATTGAGATACATGAATTTTTATGATTTTATGTCTATAAATATGGGGAATTAGATAGAAAAATGCACAAAAAAAGCCGATTTTCATCAGAAAACCGACTATATATTATCCTATACATTATGAAACATATAATTATAGAGATACATCATATGACTCCCATGTAACGTTTATAATAATACTACATTTGTAGTCTTTTATCAACCAAAATATTACATTATTCTATTCATTTTTAGACCGATAAGATATTCTTATGATGTAAGCGGTTTAAAATAGTACAAAAAGAAAAGGTCTGTAATTAGACCTTTTACGTGTTATAAATCTTTCCCGTTGGTTTTTATGACATTTTGATACCAATAGAAACTGTCTTTCTTATATCTGTTCAGTTTTGCGGTTGTATCATCTTCTTCACGATCAACATAGACAAAGCCATAACGTTTTTGATATCCGTTTAACCAGCTCAACAAATCTGTAAATGACCATGTGCAATATGCCCATACATCACAACCATCATCAATTGCTTTCTTTAATTCTTTTAAATGTGCTTCTAAGAATGCAATACGATATGGATCATGGATGACATTACCTTCTTCTAATTTATCAAAAGCACCTAATCCATTCTCACTGATGACGATTGGTAAATCATAACGTGATGTGATATCTCGACAACACATACGAATACCCATTGGATCAATTGTCCAGTCCCAATCTGTTTTCTCCAGATATGGGTTAGATGGTTTCTTGTATAATCCAGGAATGCCTTCTTCTTTGGCAGTTCCCTTTTTTCCTGTCGTGTTGACTTCGGTACTCATACCAACACCGTCGATTGGGTTATATTCTATAGCTGCTGTTTGATAATAGTTTACTCCCATAAAATCAATCAGGGCTGCGGCCTGTTTCATGATTTTTTGATCCTCAGCTTCCATTTGGATATGGATACCATTACTTTCTATATAACGAATGGCTGCTTTTGGATAACGGCCATATGCATATACATCCATCCAGAAATAGTTCTGTAAATCATCATAATCTGCTTTTGCCATTGCGTTGATTGGTTTACAATCCCATGCATAGCCTGGTGTATACGCAAAGCTTGCGCCTACATGTGCATCTGGGTAGCGTTTCTTTAATTCCAATACACTGTATGCATGTGCCATATTCGCATGGTGGTTTACCTGATAAAACATCTTCTGATCCATGACTTTTCCAGGAGGATGCATACCTGTTAACCAGCCTAAGGATGTAAATACGTTTTGTTCATTCATGGTGATCCAGTAGTGTACACGATCTCCAAAGTGTTCAAACAGGGTTGTCGCATAGCGAACGTAATCTTTTACGATCTGACGATTTTCCCATCCCCCATATTGATCCTGTAATGCCTGTGGCATATCCCAATGATATACAGTAACCATTGGTTCAATACCATATTGGATACATTCATCAATGATGGCATCATAAAATGCCAAGCCTTTTTCATTCACTTCTCCATTTCCATCAGGTATGATTCTTGTCCATGCGATGGAGAAACGATAGGTCTTTAAACCTGCTTCTGCCATTAAGGCGATATCTTCTTTAAAACGATGATAATGATCTACCGCAAGATCACCGGTGGTAGCCTTAAAGGTTTTGCCTGGAATTCTTACAAATTGATCCCAATTACTGACACCTTTTCCATCTTCACTTGCGGCCCCTTCTATCTGATAAGCAGCACTTGCACTGCCCCATAAGAAGGTTTCAGGAAAACCATTACTTTCTTTAAAATACATGATGTAACTCCTCCTTTGTCCTCTTAACGAAATGATAGCATTTTCATTTGGTGCTTTTCAAGTAGGTTATGCGTTTTTCTATAAATTATACAAAAAAGAAGCAGTTACCTGCCTCTTATGCCTGTTCTCCTGCACTGATAAATGCTTCCTGGGTTTTACGATTTCGCATGATCAATAATGCAATCATAAAGCATGCGATTAAGAATAATACTTCTATTCCCATATAGGATAATATATCATAAAACTGTTGTCCATTAAAATCGTTTAAGTTTGCCAAGGTATCATTTATTTTTACATACCAGTAGGTTGGGATAAAATGTGAAATCGTCAATATGGACTCACTAATCAACGATTGTGGCACAAACGCCCCACCTAAGAATGCACTGCCTAAAGATACGATATTGGTAAGTCCATTTAATGCCTGTCCAACATGTGCTTTATTTGACAACAAACAGCTGAACAAGAAACCAACACTGACACATAGCATACCATAGATATACAGATTCAATCCATAAAAGAATCCTTGTAAAGTCCACATATCACTGTTTGGCAGAAACATGATCACAACCATAAAGACTGCCCATAGTGCACTGCCAAATAAGATGTTCGCAACGAATAATGAGAAGTTTCGCTTGTTGCTGCTGATGGGTGATACCAGATCTCTTTTTTGAAGATTTGATTTAAAGATTGTTGTCATAATCAGACCAACACTCAACATGGTTAAAGCCATAAAGATATAAGATGCATAATTAAAGAAACCGCTGCGAAGTGTTTGAGATATATTCAATTCTTCATTAGAACGCATAGAGATATCTAACTTGGTATCCATACTTTGTCTGGCTTTTTCATTTAATTGTGATACTTTTAAAGTAGGATCACTTTCATGATAGATGTGCATGGTGGATAGATAGGATTCTATTTTCATTTCCAGCATGCTTGCATTTACTTCATCTGGTCTGGATGTACAAGCGATATTGGTATCTTTACCAGCTAATAAATTATCTTCAAAACCTTCTGGTACTTCTACGATAAAAGACACAAAGCCATAAAACAAAGCATCTTCATGATCTTTTTTGGTGTCACCTACATCTTTGATTTCAGCGATATCATTCATATAGCTCTTTAAAGCATTGCTGGCTTCACTTTGATCATGATCTATCCATACGATATCCGGCTCAACTTCCTGAAACATTGTTGTTTGTTTACTATCTCCCAGAAAACTTGCATAGATGAAAAATACAGTAATAAAGATAGAAAAATAAATCATCAAAGGCTTTCTACAAGATTTTACCAGTTTCCAATATAATTTTAAATGACTCATTTATCTCGCCTCCAGACTTTGATAACTCTTTTTGCGTATCAAGAAGAAACTTATGCTGTAACATACAATGATCAAAACGATAAGGGAAATAATATTTGTATAGAAGCGCTCATCAATTCCATAGTAATAGATACTATATAAACCATCAGTAATCATTGCGACTGGATTGATATAATTCACAAATGGAATATATAACTGTACTAGATATTTGATTTGTACCATCATCATACCCGAAAGAAAACTGCCCAGCATCGTAATGGAAGTCAACAATCCATCTTTAAATCCAAGTGTCTGAGTAGTTGCACATCCAATCAAAGTTCCTAAGGCATTGCCACTTAAACATCCTGCCAAAAGGATTGCTAATATCGCAAATACATGTTCTCCAAATGCGATATCCAAAACACCTGCCATATAAGAATACACGATTAGGATAAATACCATTTCAAACACCATACATAACAGAAAATCTGTAAATAGATATTGTATCTTATGAATCGGTGTCATTGCCAAACGGGCTGCCCTGCTGGATTGATTGGCTTGTATATCATAGATGGCATACATAGACCATTGTCCACCAAATAAGCAGACCATCGCTAGTACTGTATAGAAAAATACAGAACTTAAATCGTGATCTTCAATATCATTTTGTGTCAGATAATTTTGTGTCTGATGAAATAAATCCATGATTTCATCAACACTTTTTCCCTGCATCATCAAATCTTTTACAACCTCTGCTTTTTGTTCGTATTCGGTAAAGAAAGATTTAATGATCGTTGTATTGATATTATTTTTATTGACTTCGATTTTTATACTTTCTCCATCAGAAATCACACCATCCACTTTTTTATCATCCAGCAATTGTTTCGCTTCATTTTCTGATACGATCTGCAAATCAAACATTGGTTTATCGTTCATCTGTACAGAAGACAACGTATTTTTTAATGTTTCATCCTTTTGATAATACACAGAATCCACAACTGCCAAAGAAATGGTTTTAAATTCATCAGGATCATACGCACCCCTTAATACACTGGCGAATAAGGTCGTTAGGATCAAAGGAAATGCCAATGTCCAAAACATCAGTGATTTATTTTTTATCATGCAAAGAAATCGATATTTCATAAGAGATAACATTTCCATCACCTCTAATCACGTAGCTGTTTTCCGGTTATTTCAAGGAAAACATCATTCAGGGTTGGTAATTGGGAATAGACTTTTCCAAAGCTGATTTCATGTCCGGATAGATAATCTAGCAGATTCATCAGATTATGCTTGCCTTCCATAAACTTCACCTGTAAATTATGTGCGTTGTATTGTACAGCAAATACGTTTGCGATTTCTTTGATTTCAGATAACTGTTGTTCATTTAATTCAATTTGTTCAATATCGATGCGTTCTTTTAATGTAATACTTGCTTTTAGCTGCTCATTACTGCCTTCTGCGATGACTCTTCCTTTATCCATAATGATGATACGACTACAAATTTCTTCTACTTCTTCCATATAGTGTGATGTATAGATAATGGTCGCTCCTGCATCATTTAATTTACGGATACCTTCCAGAATAGAATTACGACTTTGTGGGTCTACGGCGACAGTTGGTTCATCCATAAAAATTAATTTCGGCTGATGTGCAATGCCACATGCTATATTTAATCGTCTAAGCAACCCTCCACTTAACTTGCCAGGGCGAAATTTACGGAAATCCTGTAAAGACACAAAATCAATGGCTTCCTCTACTAATTGTTTACGTCGTGCTTTATCTTTTACATACAACCCACAAAAATAATCAATATTCTCATATACTGTTAATTCATAAAATACCGCGACTTCCTGGGGAACGATGCCAATCATCCGCTTGCTTTCTATTGCATCTGGATGCATGGGTTTATCAAATAACTGGATTTCCCCTTTATCATATTTTAATAAAGACAACATACAGTTGATAGCTGTTGTTTTCCCGCTGCCATTTGGCCCTAACAGTCCTATGATTTCCCCTTCTTCTACTTCCATATGGAAATGATCTAATGCAATCACATCTTTATATCGTTTGACAAGATTGTTTATTTTAATAATCATGTTGATCTCCTCACTTTCTGATTCCAGTATACAGGATAATCTGGATATATCATAGTGAAGGAAAGCATGAGTTGAGATGACAAATGTCACAAAATCTTCATGCAGATTGTCTGTATTATGAAAACATGATAAACTAATAGCAAGTGATAGGAGGTGGGCCCATGAATGAAATTATTAATTTAATCATCTTGTTTTTTTATGGTTTCATCTTTATGTATATGGATAACCTGCAATTATATTCTATACTGCCTCTGCTTTGTGCCATCATCTTATGTAGTATTGGTTTGTTGTATCCTAAATATAAAAAATTATTGCTTTTATATTTGATCATGAGTTTTATCTTTCCAGACTTTATATATTTTGTGCCCTGTACTTTCTATTTATGGATCATAGATCGTAAGCTACATCCAGATGAAATTTTATTTCTCATTCCTTATCTTATATCCTATTCAAAAATACATCATATTTTCCTCTTAGCATGTGCCTTATGTTTATCTTATATTTTAAAGGTCCGCTATATTGAAAATGAAGAACTGAAGAAAAGCTATTTGAAACAGCGTGATGCAACAAAGGAATTGGCAAATTTGATTGAAGAAAAGAATAAAAATTTATTATTAGCACAGGAACAAGATATTCATATCGCTATATTAAATGAACGAAATCGTATTGCCAGAGAGATCCATGATCATGTTGGGCATTTGTTAAGCAGTTCCCTCTTACAGATTGGCGCATTACAGGCAATCAATCAACAAGACAATATGAAAGCTCCTTTACAAGATTTAAGAAGCACAATATCACAGGGCATGGATAATGTCAGAAACAGTGTACATGATTTACATGATGATGCATTGGATTTACATATCGTTCTACAAAAGCTTTGTGAAGAGTACACCTTTTGTAAGATACAGTTAGAATATGATATCGTACATCCATTTGGCAATACCATGTATTATCATATCTTAGCCATTATCAAAGAAGCCTTACACAACATTACAAGACACAGCAATGCCAATATGGTATCCTTAACATTAAGGGAACAGCCCGCTTTTTATCAGTTGATCATTCACGATAATGGCACAGATATTCATATCAAAAAAGAAGGAATCGGCCTTCAAAACATGAAAGATCGCGTAGATCAGATGCATGGCTTTTTCAATATTTTAACAGATGATGGATTTCAAATATATATCACGATACCAAAGGAGGATAAAACAGTATGAATGTATTAATTGTAGATGATGATAAGCTGGTGTGCAGCTCATTAAAAACGATATTAGAGGCAAAAGGTGTCACAATTGTTGATACTGGAAATAATGGACAGGAAGCTATCGCTTTATATGATGAGTTTTTACCAGATGTATTATTGATGGATATTCGTATGGAAGGGATGAATGGTGTAGAAGCCAGTGAAGCAATTCTAAAACAGCATCCTGAAGCAAAAATATTATTTCTGACAACTTTCAGTGATGATGAATATATTGTGAAAGCCTTAAGCCTGGGTGTCAAAGGCTATATACTGAAACAAAATTTTGATAGTATTATTCCTGCGCTTGACGCAGTATTCTCTGGTCAAAATGTATTTAATACAGAAATCATTAGTAAACTTCCTTCCCTGCTGGCGAAGAAAAGCGATGCGTCTTCTACTTATGATTTAAGCGAACGAGAACTAACCATTATTGAACTTGTCGCAAAAGGACTTAATAATAAAGAGCTGGCAGATACGTTGTTTCTTAGTGAAGGAACGATTCGCAATTATCTGAGTACATTATTAAATAAATTAGATTTGCGTGATCGTACACAATTAGCAATTTTCTACTATCAGCATTTACAGTAAAAAGGAAGCCATGGCTTCCTTTATCTTATATAATTATATTCTTCAAATCCTGTCTTACTTCTTCATTAGGAATAACAACTTTATAGATACCACGATCCATCATTTCTTTAATTGTAAGATAGCCATAATGAATCATGAATGCCCAAAGCGTAGAATCTTTCCTATCTTCATCATATGACATATTTAAATCTGTATAAACAACCGTTTCTCCATTTTTGATTAATTCATGATATTTCAAGGAAAATATTGCACTATGTTTATATAATGTCATTTCTATCCCATCATTCATTTTTTCTTTTCTATAAACATCCATTCTTTTTTCACCAGCATAATGGGAAATAGAATATGGAGAATAGATTTTGATTTTCCCTATTTGATAGCCACCATAAAACTTTGTTACTTCTTTTGTAAGATCCGATTTAAAATATTCTAAAAACATTTTGGTTTCTTCTTCAGTAAAGCCAAAATAAGGAGCGTATTTTTCATGAATCACACTATATACAGAAATATTATTTAATCCACTAAAAATATTTACTCTTCTAGCCTGTATAACACCAGTTAATATCGCTTTCTTTAAATATTCGTTTCCTTTTAAAGATGTTTCCAAAATCATTGCTAAACAACTACCAATTTCATCATAATACCCATGATAACAAGCTTCCTTGAATGGCGTATCATATGCATCAATTAGTAAAATAGCTTTTTTACCATAATATTCATATAAAAATTGACATAGTAACTGTAAACAATCATTGATATCCGTTAGTTCTGTATTATTTTGATTTTTTAGGCCTTTCCACACCATTTTATATTCTTCTTTAGAATTTTCTGATAAATGAGGATAGATAAAATCAAAACGTTTATATTCATCAATCAAAGTTTTTTTTAATGCTTTTACTGCATCTTTCTTCTCACCTTTAACATTTTTAAAGCTTACAAAAATCACAGGATATTGATTTATCTCATTTGCACATGCTGTTTGCATAATATTCATATCTTCAAATAAAGACTTAGTGTTTTTCGTGATATCTAAAAAACTAGCAAGCATCGAAATATTTAAGGTCTTGCCAAAACCATTTGGTCTTGTGATCATTGTTACTTTCGCATCACTTTCCAAAAATTCTTTAATGAATAATGTTTTATCAATGAAAAAGTGATTTTCTTCTATTAATGTTTGAAAATTACCTTCACCAAAACCAACTGTTTTTCTCATAAACTTACCACCTCTTTACGCATTATATCACAATTCATATACAGTTTTATATTGCTATTATTTTATTTTCTATTTATGTTAGTGAACTACTCCCTGCTTTATAGCTGGGAGCTTCTGGCTTATCCATTATTTGTACAAGCTAGAATTTTTTTGTATCTGTATCTGAATCGTTTTTACATAAGATACACATGACTGGTACGTTCACTGTACCTTCAAAGTCATATTTAGACGGTAATCAGATATTTTCATTTCCAAAATATAATCCTTTAACATCTCATCTCTTTCATGTGTAATAATCTTATTTGCTAATGCAATTATAAAAAAACGCATAGCTATTGCCATGCATTTTTCATTACTTGTTCATCTCATACAAAATCTTCTCGATTTTATTTCCTCTTTCCAAAGAATCATCAATCTTGAATTGCAGTTCTGGGACTTTTCGCAAAGTCATACGTTTCGCAAGATTCGTACGAATAAATCCTTTACTACGCTCCAATGCTTTCATACCAGCTTCTTCTCTTGCTTTTTGTCCAAGGAAAGAAACATATATTTTTGCGATAGATAAATCATTTGTGACGGTAACATCTGTAATGGTAATAAAACCGATTTTTGGATCTTTTAATTCAAATTGAATAATTTCACTGACTTCCTTTTGGATAATGCCAGCTACTTTTTCTGCTTTTAATGTCATATTATCACCTAATGTTATTCTGGATCAACCTGCTGGTCTTCATACGCTTCAATGATATCTCCAACTTTGATATCGTTGAAGTTTTCAATTGTCAAACCACATTCAAATCCACTGTTTACTTCTTTTGCGTCATTCTGGAAACGTTTTAAAGAACCAAGTTTACCAGTGTAAATAACAACACCTTCACGTATTAAACGTACACCACATTCTTTCTTTAAGCTTCCATCAGTAACCATACATCCTGCGATGGTACCGACTTTAGAAACTTTATAGATTTGACGTACTTCTGCCTGTCCGATAACGACTTCTTCATATACAGGAGCAAGCATACCTTTCATGGCACTTTCCATTTCTTCCAATGCTTTATATATAATGTTATGCAGACGAATTTCTACGCCTTCTTCTTCAGCTTTCTTACGAATATTCGCACTTGGACGTACATTAAATCCATAGATTACTGCATTAGATGCACTCGCCAGCATAATATCAGATTCTGTGATAGCTCCGGCAGTTGAACGAATAACGTTTACCTTAACACCCTGTACATCAATTTTTTCCATACTTGCACGTACGGCTTCTGCACTACCCTGTACATCCGCTTTGATAATGATGTTTACTTCCTGGATATCACCTTGTTCGATCTGACGGCTTAAGTCTTCCAAAGACATTGCACTGGAAGAATTACGTTCCTGATCAATACGTTTTGTTAATCTTGTTTCCGCAATCTGACGGGCTTTCTTTTCAGAGTCAAATGCTTTGAAAATATCACCTGCGATAGGTACATCATTTAAACCAATGATTTCAACTGGTGTTGATGGAAGTGCTGTTTTAATTTCACGTCCACGATCATCTGTCATCTTACGTACACGACCAAATGCTGTACCAACAACGATGGCATCACCTGTGTGTAATGTACCACTTTGTACAAGCAATGTTGTTACCGGACCTCTACCTTTATCAAGTTTCGCTTCAATTACAGTACCTGTTGCTAATTTGTTTGGATTTGCACGGAAGTTATATACTTCAGATACAACCAATACAGTTTCCAATAAATCACTTACACCTGTACCAAACTTCGCACTGATATCCGCATAAATTGTATCTCCGCCCCATTCTTCAGGCATCAATCCAAGTTCACTCATTTCAGATACAATACGTTCTCTGTTTGCTGCTGGTTTATCAATTTTGTTGACAGCAACGATAACAGGAACACCTGCTGCTTTGGCATGGTCAACTGCTTCTTTTGTCTGAGGCATTACACCATCATCAGCCGCAACAACAATAATAACAAGGTCAGTAACCTGTGCACCACGTGCACGCATTGCTGTAAATGCTTCATGTCCCGGTGTATCTAAGAATGTAACTTTTTTACCTTTGACATTTACCTGATAAGCACCAATATGCTGTGTAATACCACCAAATTCACCTTCTGTAACATGTGTTTTACGAATGGTATCCAATAATGTTGTTTTACCATGGTCAACATGTCCCATAATTGTTACAACTGGTGGACGTTCTACCAATAAAGATTCATCTTCTTCAACGTTATTGATCATTTCTTCAAAATCACTTTCTTCAATAACGATTTCTTTATGGCATTCTACATTCCATTCCATACATACAAGTTCGATGGTTTCATCATCTAATGTAGAGTTAATGGTAACCATGGTTCCCATCATAAACAATAATTTAATAATCTCGCTGGCGTTGCGATTCAATTTTTCCGCAAGTTCTCCAACACTCAGAGGTCCACTATAAGTGATTTCCTTTACTTCAATACGTTCTTTCTTTGGAGCAAAGTTATTGTTCTTTCCTCTGTTATTGTTGTTCTTTCTGTTTCCGTTTCCTTTTTTCTGTTGTCTTGCCATAGTATCACCTAGCCTTTCAAGCAAGTATGAAGCTGCTGCGCTAAGCCTTTATCCAAAATAGCGACTGCTTTACGATTTCCCATCAATTCCGCAAATTCAACTGCATCCATGAAGGAATATGGAACACCATAGTATTCACATTTATTCAACAGCTTATTCTTTGTATTTTCCCCGATATCCTCTGCCAGAACGATCAACTTGATTTCATTTTTAGGAAACTTCTTAAAAATGATTTCCCCAGTCGCTGTTTTTCTGGCACGCTGCGCGATTCCTAAGTATCCGCTGGCATTACTCATGAGAGAACATGCCTTTCAATGTTTCATAGATTTCATCAGGAATTTCACATTCCAGTGATCTAGCCAAAGATTTCTTTTTTTTCGCTATTTCTACTGCTTCTACGCTTCTTTTCAAATATGCGCCACGTCCGTTTTTCTTTCCGGTTTCATCTATTTCAACGACACCTTCAGGTGTACGAACGATACGTATCAATTCTTTTTTCGGGAGACTTTCAAGGGTTGCTACACATTTACGCATAGGAATCTTTTTCATAAGTATGCTCCTTTCTCTATGAATTACTTATCGTAGTATTCATCGTATTCATCAAAATCGATATCATCATGAATCCAGTCGTTTTCTTCTTCTTCCATCTGTTCACGTTCGATTTCCGCAAGTTCTTCTTCAGAATAAATTGGTTTCATTCCATAATCTTTCTTGTTTAAATCGAAAGTAGCCTTACGACGTGGTTCTTCTTTTTCTTCATATTTCTTATATTTTGGTTTTGCTGCAGCTGCTGGTTCTTGTTTTGTCTTTGCATCTGCAAGTTCTTCAAATTTAGATTTGTATTCTTGTTTTTCTTTTACATTTAAACCTTCTAAACGCTGTTTTTCTTTTGCAATACGTGCCGCCTTTTCTAATTCTGTTTCTTCTTTTTCTTCTTCTGGTTCTACATATTCATCCATGATTTCTGCAGTATCTTCATCCATCACGATATCAGCTTTTTCTGGTTCCACTGTAGCTTCTACAGTATCATCGATTTCTTCTTCGATTTCATCTGCTGCAACATCAAACTGTACACCTGCTTCATCGATATCCACAGCATCCTGTTCTTTGCTTTCTTCAAACATTTCCTGTTGTGCAGCTGCTTTTTCTTCCGCCTGACGAGCCAAGAATTCTTCTCTTTGTTTGATTGCGATATTCTTCCAGTCAATACCCATTGCATCTACATCACTCTGTGCTTTGATATCAATCTTGCTGCCAGTTAATTTTACTGCAAGGCGGGCATTCTTACCACGTTTACCAATGGCAAGTGATAATTGATTATCTGGAACAACAACCAATAATCCACCTTTCTTTTCTTCACTTGGAATAACAGCTAATACTTCAGCTGGAGATAATGCATTTTTAATTAATTCACTAACATCTTCGCTCCATTCAAAGATATCAATTTTTTCACCATGCAGCTCATCAATGATGACCTGTACACGCTGTCCTCTAGGCCCAATACAAGCGCCGATTGGATCAATGTTTTCATTGTGTGAATACACTGCCATCTTTGTACGTTCTCCGGCTTCACGTGCAATTGCCTTGATTTCAATAATACCCTGATAGATCTCAGGAACTTCTTTTTCAAACAAACGTTTTACTAAAGTCGCATCGGCACGAGAAACTAATACCTGTGCTCCTTTTGTTTCCTTATTTACTTCTATAATGACGACACGGATCATCTGTCCTTCTTTATAGCGCTCATTTGGAATTTGTTGGTTCTTTGGCATCAATGCCAATGTTTTTCCAATATTTACAACACAGAATTTTTCTTCGACAGATTCGATAGTACCAAATACCATTTCATCAACTTTATCACAATATTCTTCATAAACAACTAATTTTTCAGCTTCACGGATTTTTTGTTTCATAACGTTCTTCGCTAAAATAACAGCTGCTCTACCTAAATTGGCGATACTTACTTCTGTTTCTACTAAATCACCAAGTTCAAATGCCTGATTGACTTTTTTAGCATCTTCTAAAGAGATTTCTAATTCATCATCTTCCACTGTTTCTACAACTGCTCTTTGCTGATAAACCTTGATATCTCCTGATTTTTCGTTAACATCAACACGTACCAATGCATCAGGAATTTCTATGTGTTTACGGTATGCTTTTGACAATGCTTCCTGTAATGCTTCAATAACGATTTCTTTTGATAATTTGCGATCACTTTCAATTGCCTGCATGGCAGCCATAAAATCTTTTAACTTCATTTTTTTGCTTTCCTTTCTAAATTTTTACAGATAAACGAATCAATGAAATGTTATCCAGTTCGATTGATACTTTTCGTTTCACAGCTTTATCCATATATTCAATCAGCACTTCGTTTTCTTCCATAGATTTCAGATAACCTTTTACCTCATCCATGCCAGCCTTTGGATTTCTCAGTTTTACATAAACGTACTCTCCAATCGCTGCTTTGATTTGTGCTTCATCCTTTAATTCACGTTCTGCGCCAGGTGAACATACCTCCAGGAAGTATTCAGCGGATATCAGATCAGCTTCATCCAGACATTCAGAAATCTTTTCAGACATGTCTGCACAAGTATCAATATCCATGCTGCCATCATTTCGCATAATTGCGATCTGTAAGATACGCATGTTTCCTTCGTTATGCCACAGCACTTCATATAGTTGGATTTCTTCTTTTTCAAGAATCGGCGCTACAAGCTCTTTGATCTTTTGAATCTGGTCCATCATGTTACCTCCTTTACAAACATAATGAAGGAGTGGGCATGACCCACTCCGTTTGAAGTATCTGTAGATAATATACCACGGTTATGAAAAAACTTCAAGATTTTTTCATAAATTGCCGATATTTTTAGACTATATTTCCTTTTCTAATCCTGATTATATCAAATCATGCATGAATCTAGGACTTTATCACTATTTCTATGACACAAACGGCTGTAATCCTGTATGAGGTTGATCAAGCACTTCATCAAAAACAATCTGGTCAAAATCAAGTACCAGAGTTTCTTTTTGATGGTCTTGATAAGCTATTTCTATTTTCATATGTTTCATTCTTTCCTCTATCGTTGGTTCATTATTCATAACATCCATACAGATATCATATTGAAATACTGTATAATCTTCTATATTTTCCATAGCAGGATAGGAAACATTTTGAAAAATCTCATTGCTTTGTGACAAGGTTGTCATGCCGATTTTGGTATCATTCATATAGGGCAAAACAGATGCATCAGGTGAAAAATATATATCGCCAAATCTTTTTACTTTTGTAGAAGATGGTGCAATAATGATTTGATATACATAAACATCATATCCTGATGTTTTACGATGATGCTTAGCTGCCTTTAACAGCTTTGCCTGAAATGCATCACCTTGTGTTTCTGCTAATGCTTCCGCATAGAAATACTGTTTCATTGATGTAGATAGTTTTTCTGTATCCGCATGGATCCTTGTGTAAGTTTCTTCCTTTTTTTGACAACTGCTCATCAAACATAACATACAAATCAAAATTATCATTTTCTTCATAAGTCTTTTCCCCTTTTATATCTTTATTATATGAAGAAGATAACACATAAACAAGCATGGAAATGTATGACTTTTGTATCACCCTAACACAAAAATCATACACTGCATATCAAAAAAGAGTAGAAAAAAACCAGATTGCTCTGGTCCCTTACTATTTTTCAACGATTGTTTTTCCGTTGTACTCACCACATGAACACATTTTGTGTGGTTGTTTGTATTCACCGCACACTGGACATTTCACCAATGTAGGTGCAGCTAATTTATAGTGAGTTCTACGTTTTGCTTTTCTTGTTTTTGAATTTCTTCTCTGTTGTACAGCCATGTTAGCACCTCCTACTTAATCTTCCAATTTGAATTCTTTCAACTTTGCTAAACGAGGATCGATTTCATCCTTTTTGGACAATTCATAGTCTTCCTCTTTGACAACTTCCCAACCGTCACCTTTAGGATACTGTTTTAATCCCTTTTTGACAACCTTTAAAGGAACCTCCATCAGTATCAATTGAAAGATCACCGGTAATAACTCTACGACATCACCTTTAACTTCGTGTACATCTTCATCATTTGTTTTATCAAAAGAGAACACTTCTAAAGATTTTGTATGGAAATCATATTCTACATCCTCTAAGGTTATAGAACACGGTACTATCATCACTCCACTGATATCCAGATCTGCAAATACCCGATCACTTTCTGTATCGTAATGAATATTTCCTGATACCGTAACATCTTGTAATCCCCTGATCTGATGCATTTTCGCAAATACTGTCGGATCAAATGAAATCGTATCATCTAGTTCAATGGTACCATTTGGTGCCTGTAACAGTTCAGCTTTGCTCCATTTCAAAAGAATCACCTCGTTGTCTGACCTACCCTATTATAAGGAAAATCTTGCATAAAGTCAACTAATTTCGCATATACATAGGCTAGCTTATATATTAAATCACAAAAATAAGGTAAATGAAAGACTTTTTTTCATTTTTTTCAAGAATTTCTTATCATTTACTGTTTGCGTACCAGTTCATAGAATGCCAAAACATCTTCATAGACTTCTTCTTTGATATCTTCATTCAATATCTCATGACGTTTTCCTTCAAATAATCGTGCACTCACATTTGTATAGCCACGCTCTTTCATAAAACCGGCAGCTTGTTTAAATTTCGTTTCATTTCCAATACATGGGTCCTCACTACCTGCGATAAAGCGGATTGGTAAATCTTTATGTTTCATTGCCCAGCCATTTGCATCATATACATCCATCATGATCGTAAACAGATTTTCAAAGCCGTTCAATGTAAAGATAAATCTACATAATGGATCTTCATCATATGCCTTTACCACGTTTTGATCACTACACAGCCATACGTTTTCACTGTCACCTTCTGAAAAAGCTTTATTATTAGAACCAAAGGCCATCTTTTGAATCAGTGGGCTGCGATAGTGCTCGCCTTTTATCTTTTCCATCGCTTTCACAAGCAGTTTGCCAGCCTTCGCTGCCTTATTTTCACTTGGAGAGCCACAAACCACAAGTGCGTCAATATCATCATCGTATCGTTTACAATAACAGCGTACCAGTAAAGAACCCATGCTGTGTCCAAACAGGAAGAATGGAGCATCTGGATATTGTGTTTTTAAAAGCTTGGTGAGCTGATGAATATCTTCAATTAAATAATCCCCTGTTTTATCATGAAAATAACCCAAATCATCTTTGGAAGCTATACTTTTTCCATGACCACGATGATCATGCATCACACATACATAGCCATGTTGTGCTAAAAACTGCATGAATGACAGGTAGCGTTCTTTATGCTCCGCCATCCCATGTACCATCTGAATCACACCAACAATCGGTGTATCCGGCACTACTTTTACAGCTGAGATGATTAGTTGATCCTGTTCGCTTGGAAATGTAAATTCTTGTATCTTTGCCATAGAGAATCCTCCTTTTGTTTCATTGTATCATAATTGTAAAAGTTATGATATAATTTCGGGTAGTGTGGTACCCTATTTTAGACGAACAGGAGAAATTGTATGAAAGTTACAGGTATTGTTAGTGAATATAATCCTTTCCATTATGGACATCAATATCATATCCATAAGACAAGAGAACTTACTCAATGTGATGTGCTCATCAATGTAATGAGTGGACATTTTGTGCAAAGAGGAGAAGCATCCCTTGCTTATAAGTGGGATCGTGCACGCAAAGGGATTGAAGAAGGTTGTGATATCGTTATCGAACTTCCTTATATCTATGCGACGCAGAGCGCGGATGGCTTTGCCTATGGTGCGATTCGTTCTTTACAACTGGCAGGTGTTGATCATATCGTGTTTGGCAGTGAAAGCAATGATCTGGATGCATTAAAACAGATGGCAGAAATTACCCCAGCATATGATCCCAGTAAATCTTTTGCGCAAAGCACACAGATGCAAAGCAATGATATATTAGGTGTTGCCTATATAAAAGCATTAAAGGATACAGACATCACACCATTATGTATCAAGCGTACAAACGGATATCATGATCTTGAAGTCAAAGGCAATATCGCAAGTGCTACAGGAATCAGACAGCGGTTTCTTCAAAAAGAAGATGTACGCTTTTTAACCCCGTTATCAGAAGCATTACACGCATGCTTTGCGATGGAGCATTATTACCCTTATTTACAAATGTTGTTATTCACACAGGCAAAACAGCAGTTAGAAAGCATTTTCTTAATGGAAGAAGGTCTGGAAAACCGTATGATTACATGTGCAAAACAATGTACAACGATGAAATCTTTCGTGGATGCCTGTATCTCAAAACGATATACCCGAAGCAGAATACAGCGAACAATTCTTCAGATATTAACCCAGACAACAAAGCAAGAAGTAAAGCAGCTGCCGGATTTACAACATATTCGTATATTGGCAATGAATGAAACCGGCCGTGCCTATGTAAAACAATTGAAGAAAACAGAAGTCATAATTGCCAGTCGTTTTAATCAGATTCCAAAAGCATATCGAGAAATGGATTTAAGGGCAGCATCTGCGTATGCTATTCCTTTATCTAGTGAAGAACGTTTAAGCTTCATAAAAAAAGAACTACAGTCTTTTATACAGGTGGGCTTATGATGTGGTTATATATCTTCATTGTATTGCTTGTTTTACAGTTACCTATCTTATACTTCTTTCCAACACCGCCAAAAATGAAAAAGGGTGTGGTCTATGATGTATGCATCGTATTAGGCTGTCCAACCAAAGATGATGGCAGTATTTCCCGTATGCAGAAAAGCCGTATGGATAAAGCAATTGCCTTATATCAGGAAGGAAATGTAAAGCGCTTATTGATCAGTGGTGCTGGTGTACGCAATCATTTTGTGGAAGCAGATGTGATGGCAGATTATGCACGCAGCTGTGGAGTACATGCATCTGATATTCTAAAAGAAAAGAATGCACGTAATACATATGATAATCTTCGATATGCGAAGATGTTGTGTAAGGAGCATGGCTATCAGCACATCGTGGTCGTATCCAGTTGTTTCCATATACGAAGAAGCAGTTTCTTTGTGCGCAAGTTCTTTGATGAATTTGCGATGTGTCCAACGGATGGGAAAGAAAAAATAAAGCATTATATTTCAGAGTATTTCCGTATGTGGAATACCTTGTATTTTGAAATCAAATTAAAGATAAAAAACAGGTGACACATTGATACGTGTTACCTGTTTTTTATAGTATTCCCTGTTTCCATAAATATAAGCCAATGACACCACCAATTCCTGCGCCAATCACACGAACACAAAGCTTTGTTCGATCAATGGATGCCAGCTTGTTTTTTAGTTGTGTGATGTTTATAGCCAGCGGTTTATGGTGGGGATATTTTATCAAATAGAAGCCAGCGATGGATATCATGGCGCCACCTATCAAGCCTCGTATAAAGCCTCCATCTAATACAAACTGGATGGCTGCGCCAATGAAAGAGCCACAAGCAATGATATCTGCTTCACGCAATGTTTTGTGTGTATGAAGATCCATTTCCTCTTTCAGCAAAGTATCAATAGAAACATCAAAAAGCCTTGAGATGGCAATGATGTTATTGATATCCGGCATGCCATTATTTCCTTCCCATTTTGCGATTGCCTGTCTGGATACATGTAATACTTGTGCCAGTTCTTCTTGAGAATAGCCTTTTTGAGAACGTAATGTTTTTAACTTTTCTGCAAATGTCATTTTTATCACCGCCATTATTTTAGCATATCCCCTCATTTTTTGTCAGCAACCATACGTGGCATTTGCGCTACCCTTTGTGGACATAAGAAAAGATGCAGATAATTCTGCATCTAAAATGGGTAATGATAAAGTGCGGTTGTAAATTCAGAAACAAATTGTCCTGTTTTCAATAATTTGAAGCCATTTCGTTCATACATCGCACGAAGCTTCGTTTTCTTTTCACGTACGTCAATACGTACTTCTGGATAGCCTTCTTTTCTTCCCTTTTCCTTGAAAAAGGTAATCAGTGCATCCGCATATCCTTTACCAGAATGATGGGGATGTACAACGATTTTATGAAGATAAAGGGCAGCCCCTTTTGGCTCATTCGGCCAATATAATTCATCGATATCAACGATAAAGCATCCGCCAACAATTGAATTGTTTTCTTCTGCTACATAATAATCGTCAATCGTATATAATTGTGAAAAGCATTCCCAGCTTACCTGTTCTAAACGCCACTGATGCATGTCATGGGCATCGTTATATAATACACGATCATGATACATGGCTTCTATTGCGGGAATATCTTTTGTTGTCGCTTTACGAATCTGCATTACTGAATCACTCTTTCTACGGTGCGTACACTATTGATTTTTCTTAAATTTGCCATCAGTGTATGAAGATGTTCGGCGTTTTCTACAACGACCGTCATCTTTGTGGTAGCACTGATCTGGTCTTCATCTACAGTAGAATCTACATGTTGTAGACCTGCTTTGCATTGTGATACCACTGTCACAATATCACTTAACAGATAATTACGGTCGCTGGAATGAATGATCAGCTTAACTTCATAAGTTTTCTGTTCAAGATTTTCATCCCATTCCACGGCAATCAAACGTTTCTTTTCATTGATGACGTTTGGACAGTCGCTGCGATGTACCTTGACACCAGCACCTTTGGTGATATATCCAACAATATCATCTCCTGGTACAGGTGAACAGCAATTTGCCAGTGTGATTTTCATCGAATCAATGCCAGCCACTCGAATACCAGTACTGCTGACTTTACGTTTACGATCCTGTCGGTTAAACATACGCTGTAATTCTTCATTATCAATAGGAACACTTGTTTTGTGTTTTACCAAACGATCAATAACAGCTGGCAAAGATACCTGTTTTACCCCAATCGCAAACATCAGATCCTGATAAGAATTAAAGCTTAAGCTTCCGGCGATACTTTCTACTTTCTTTTGATCGGTATAAGTTTCTACATCAAGATTACGTTTTTTCAGTTCATCCTGAAGCATTTCTTCCCCTTTTTTGATATCCAGATTGCGTCGTTCATTTTCCTGTTTTTGGAAGAAAGAGCGTATCTTATTTCTGGCATGTGCACTTTTAACAATTTTGATCCAGTCTTCACTTGGCCCAGGTGATTGTTTACTTGTACGAATGGATACAACATCGCCTGTTTTTAATTTGGTATTTAAAGGTAACAGCACTCCATTGATGGTTGCGCCAACGGTATGATGCCCCACCTCTGTATGTACACGATATGCGAAATCAATCGGTGTAGAACCATTTGGCAAAGCAATTACTTTTCCTTTTGGTGTCATACAGTATACATTCGCTTCAAAGATATCCTTTTGTAGAAGATTCATATACTCCATAGAATCATCATTGACATCATCACTCATCACACTGAAATCTTTCAGCCAGTGCAATTGTTCTTCGATTTCTGACTGGTTGACTTCACGTCCGCCATTCATATTTTCCTTGTAACGCCAATGTGCAGCAATCCCTTGCTCCGCTACTTCATCCATCGATTCTGTACGTATCTGTATTTCAAATATATTGCCATCATCCGCAACGATGGTACTATGTAAGGATTGATACATATTCATCTTCGGCATAGCGATATAATCTTTGAAACGACCAGGTATCGGGCGGTATTTCGCATGTATATACCCTAATATTTCATAACATGCCGTATCACTGTCTGTAATGATACGAATCGCCAATAAATCTAGAATTTCTTCAAACCGTTTATTTTTAGTATTCATCTTTTTATAAATACTGTAAAGATGTTTACTACGTCCAAAGATACGATATTGAATATGATGATCATCCAGCAGATCACTGATTTCTTTGATCATCCGCTGTACCTGTTCATCACGCTCTGCTTTACGTTTTTCTACCAATCGCGCAATTTCATAGTATTTCTCTTTATTTAAGTATTGGAATGATAAATCCTCCAGCTCATTTTTGATATCGCTGATACCTAGACGATGTGCAATTGGCGCATAGACATCTAATGTTTCTGCGGCAATCTTTTTCTGTTTTTCCGGCGTCATATATTGTAATGTTCGCATATTGTGCAAACGATCTGCCAATTTAATCAAAATGACACGCACATCTTTTGCCATCGCAATAAAAATCTTTCGATGGTTGCTGGCAAGATATTCTTTTTCATCCTTAAATTTAAGATTCCCTATTTTTGTGACAGAATCCACTAAAGATGCCACTTCATTTCCAAACATCTCTGTGATTTCTTCTAGTGTAACATCGCAGTCTTCCACCACATCATGTAAAAGACCAGCCGCTATCGTTCTAGGCCCTGTCCTTAACAACGACAAAATGTACCCGACTTGTATCGCATGGATAATATATGGTTCTCCACTTTTACGATATTGTCCGGTATGATTCTTCTCAGCACATAAATATGCCCGTGTGATCAGATCGATGTTTTCTTCTTTTTTGATGTACTTTTTAACTTCCGACATCATTTCGTCAAAAGTTACCACCTGACTACTTACCATACACTTATCACCCACATTCTAAAAAAGGGGAACACCCCTTCTTATTCGTAAGACATCAAAGCAAATACAGGATATTCCTTTAAATGCTCTCTGCCGTTTAATCCAGCCAGTTCTATCAAAAAGGCACATCCGGCAACGACACCACCCAGCTCTTTTACCATCTGAATGGTTGCATCCACAGTACCACCGGTTGCAAGCAGATCATCAACGATCAACACACGCTGTCCTTTTTTGATACTGTCTTTATGTACCTGCAGCTCATTGCTGCCATATTCCAGATCATAAGAAACACTGACTGTTTCTCTTGGAAGCTTTCCTGGTTTACGAACAGGAACAAAACCGATTCCAAGTTCATAAGCAACCGGACATCCAAAGATGAATCCTCTTGATTCAGGTCCAACCACAACTTCTGCATTTACTTCTTTTGCGAATGCAATGATTTCATCACATGCTTTTTTAAATACATCACCATCTGCCATTAATGGTGTTACATCACGAAATAAAATGCCATCCTGTGGAAAATCTGGAATATCCGCAATATAATCTTTATAATTCATAAAGTAATAGCCTCCTTAAAATACTTCTTCATTATAGCAAATTTAAAAGGCATTTAAAATGCCTCTCTTACAAAAATATTCACTTTTTTCTTTCCCATGAAACGATTTATGGAAATTGTTCCAATAAAATTCATAGATTTTCTTTCAAAAAATGTATCATATGCTGTCTTATCATGAAACAATACTGCTTCTACTGTTTCATTGATGACCCATTTGACATGCTCTCCATTTCCCATTGGCTTGATTTGTTCAACCGCTACATTTTGAAGATAGAATAATGGTTCATCAAAGCCATGGCCAAAGGGTGCTAGTTTCTGCAGGCTTTCTACCTCCAGAATACTGACCTCCTGAATTGTTAAAGGAATGACTTCATATTCATCTTCACAAGGTGTGATACAGGTTTTGGCTTTTTCATTTAAATAATCCTGTACATCCTGTTTATTTTCAATTCGAAAGCCAATACCAGCTGCTGCTTTATGTCCTCCATAACTGTCTAATACATCCATACATTCATCAAAAAATGTGGTTAGATCCAGATACCCTTGTGATCGGATACTGCCTTTTAATAATTCTTCATGTCTGCTTAATACCATGACCGGCTTTTTGATCTCTTCTGAAAGTTTTCCTGCCACAAGGCCTACAATACCTTCATGGAAACTGTCATGATACAACATCTGAAAATCATATTCGGGATGAATTAATGATTTAGCTGTTTCTACCATTTCATCACTCATTTTTTTACGATGTTCATTTAACTGCTGGATTTGTTTGGACACACGCTGTATTTCTTCTGCATTTTGAAGCAGTAAATATCTGACCATATTATTCACATTGACCTTATCTGCTAAACGCCCCATGACGTTTAATTTTGGTACGACCTGAAAAGCAATCAATGTTTCATCCCATTTGGGATAACGATCATTTGCTAATGCCTGAATTGGTTTACAGACACCCTGTTTTAAATACTGGATTCCAATACGTACAATATCTCGGGTTTCATTTTTTAATGTCATTACATCCGCAATAGAGGCAACTGCTGCCAGTACAATGTGTTCTTTGATATCTCCCAATAAAGCACGGGATATCTCTAAAGCCACACCAGCACCGCTAAGATATTGAAATTCCTCGCCCATTGTAAATGGGTGTAACAGTAAAGAAGCTTCTACTTCCGCTTCTTCCATATCGTGATGGTCAGTGACAATGACATCCAATCCCCGTTTTTTTGCCTCTTGTAAAGCATCAAAAGCTTTTACTCCATTGTCTACTGTAATTAATAAACGATATCCTTTTTCATCTGCCATCTTCACGGTATCAGGATGTAAACCATATCCTTGTTTAAATCGATCAGGTATATAAAAGCCACAGGCAATGCCAAACTGGCATAAGGCATCAAATAATATCGTCGTCGCACAGATGCCATCAGCATCATAATCGCCACAGATCAACACTTTTTCATGATGGGCTTTTGCCTGCTTAATACGTGCAATGACTTCTGGCATATGTATTGCACACATCGGATCATGT
This sequence comes from Absiella sp. AM29-15, assembly GCF_003434225.1. Lineage (NCBI taxonomy): Bacteria > Bacillati > Bacillota > Erysipelotrichia > Erysipelotrichales > Erysipelotrichaceae > Amedibacterium > Absiella sp. AM29-15. The sequence goes on along the minus strand of NZ_QVFL01000004.1, from coordinate 53,843 downwards.
AGGATGGGGGCAGATAAAATCTGGGATATCTGTGTATAGTCCAACTGTTTAGCGGACAACACTTTCGCACATAGATGGGAAAGATGTAAGGTGTTTTGTATTTCTTCTGTTTTTGATATATCTTGTAATGTTATTTTCATGTAATTTATCACCTTGTCTATTGTATCATAATTCTTACAAAAACTCGTCAGAAATGCTAAAAGAAAAGATGGCGCATGTCCATCTTATTCGTTTTAGTAATCATTCATTCCTGGAATGATCATTTCTTCTATATCTTCTTTTTTACGTTTTTTCTTTGTATGCTTCTTAGGTTTGTGGTGGATACGAATCTGATACCACAGCTGTGCTGCGATAAATAAAGATGATCCAGCACCAAAGAACAATCCTATGAATAACATCAAACAGAATGTATTGATGGCATTACTTCCCATCAACAACAATGTGATAACTGGCATCATCGTTGTTAATGTAGAAAGAATAGAACGTGTTGCTGTCTTCTGCAATGCATCATTGACAATTTCTTTATATCTTTCTTTTGTGATAACTTCATGCTTATTAGCTTTTACATTGTCACGTATTCTATCAAATACAACAATTGAGTTATTAATAGAATAACCAATGATCGTTAGTAATACCGCGATAATTTCTGTATTCATTTCCAAACGCAGAATTGCACAGAATGCTATCATGACCAACAAGTCATGAATCAGGGCAACGATACCACTGATTGCATAATCCCATTTGAAACGGAATGAGATATAAATCATAATACCGATCCATGCCAGAATAGAAATCAAGAATGCATTTTTCACTAACTGACGTCCAATAATTGGTGTTACAGTATTGTCGTTTACATCATGATGATAAATATCTTTCAGACTTGCTTTTACGCTGTCCATTTTTTCTGTTTCAATTGCTTCTTTTACGAATACAGTTGCAGTTGTATCGCCTTTTCCATTGATCTTAATACTCTTAGTATTGATACCAAGATCTTTTAACTGGTCTTTTAATGTAGATGCGTTAATTGCATCATCACTTACCACTGTGATTTTTGTACCACTAGTAAAGTCAATACCAAGATTTAAGGCTTCATTGCCATTAAAGCCATTGAAAGCCATAAAGCCAATACCAATCACCAACACACTGATTGTCACAGTAATAAAGTATCTTGCTTTTCCAACAAAATCAAATTTTGCGAATTTTCCATAATAGAAACGTTCTTCACCTTTGTTTACATCTGGAACACGTGTTTCTTTTACGCCAAACAGTTTTAATTTACCATCCAGACATCCACTGTCAACTAACATCTTTAAGAAGAATTTTGCCACAAATACGATCAATAACAATGTAGAAATTGTAGATACGATCAACATTGTCGCAAATCCTTTGACACTTCCTGTACCTAATAAATACAGAATCAGTGCGGAAATAAAAGTTGTGAACTGAGCATCAAAAATAGTAATAAAAGATTTACTTGTTCCTTCATAGAAGGCTGTTTTTACACTTCTTCCAGAATACAATCCATCACGGATTCGTTCAAATGTTAAGATATTGGAGTCTGCCGCCATACCAACACCCAACACTAATGCAGCAATTCCAGATAGTGTAAATACACCACCCATCAGATTATAAATCAGGAATACAACAAATACATAAACAGCAATGGTGATTGCGGAAATGATTCCTGGTAACTGATAGTATAAAATCATAAACAACATAATGGCAATTACGCCTACTGCACCAGCCATCATTGTGGATTCAAAAGCATTCATACCATAGTCTGCTGTTACTGCATTGGTATATTCTTCACTCATCTTCACTGGCAAGGAACCAGAATTGATCAAATCTTTTAATTCTGTTGCCTCTTCTTTTGTAAAGTTACCAGAGATTTGTACAGTATTGCTGTTTAACCCTTCTTTTACAGTTGCCGCAGAAACATAATTTGGTTTTTCTGTCTTGCTTTCTGCTGCATAAGAATCTTTAGTTTCATCAAAGTCTAACCATGTTACCATCAGGTTGGAGCCAGTGCCCATTGCAGCAACCTTCTTTGTAGCTTCATAGAATTTCTCTGTATCTTTTACTTTTAAATTTACAAGATAACGGCCATACTCATCTGTTCCAAGTGTTGCGCCGCCTTCTTCAAGTACGCTGGCATCCATCAACAGATTGTCGTTGATATCACGGAATGTCAGGTTAGCTGTTGTTGAAATGATACGTCTTGCTTCATCTGCATCTTTAACACCAGCCAATTGTACACGAATCTGATCATCACCTTCGACTGTGATTTCAGGTTCGTTGACACCTAATACGTCAATACGCTTGTTAATGGATTCTGCTACAGCTGTCATATCCGGCAATGTTTTGCCTTCTAACGGTGTGATTTTATAAAGAATTTCAAAACCACCCTGCAGATCCAGTCCCAATCTCATATTTTTTGCAATCCATGGACTTCCAAAAATCATCATTACCACAACGGTCACAATGGAAATACCAAAGACTACCAAACGGGATTTTTTCATTGCTTATCTCCTCCAAACAAGTCATCAAAGTCATTAATCTTCATTTTAGAACCCGCAATGATCGCCTCTGTAGACAAATAGGCAACCACTTCGTTTGCATCGATTTTCATTACATCATCTATGGCTTCATGAAAGCTTTTGGGCTTTTGAAACTTCCATTTTGCGATTAATGCACTTTCTACATGCTGATATGTTAAAGAAGACAACTGAGTTCTCTGAAGTTCGCTTGTTTTCAGGGTAATCGCTAATTTCAGATATTTATCATCAATGTTATTCTGAATCTCCATAGTCTCCTCCTCAATATCGCTGTTTAATATTATAGCATTATTTTATTTGATTGCACATTGTTTTTTTAAATTTTACATATCCTTATGTATCTTGCACTCATGTACCATCCTATGTATACACACTTTCTTTTATGTATATGTGCCATTTACATATTTTAAAAATCTGTTCATATACTATATCGAAAGCAGGTGCTTTATGAAAAAAACGATCATCCGATCTACTTTCTATCTTGTCATATTATCCGTTATCGCCAAGGCATTATCCTTTATTGTCCGCATCCTATTAGCCCGCAAGTTAAGCGGCGATGCTATGAATTATTATTCCCTCGCCTCTTCTACCATGGTATTTATGATCACCCTAGCTCAAATGGGTATTCCCAATGCCTTAAGCAAGGTCATTGCCCAAAGTCACAATCCTCATAAGCCATTAAAGGCAGCTATTTTTTTATCTGTCTGCAGTAATGTGATTATTATCATGCTATTTCTGTTTGCCATTCCTTTTATGGCACATGTGATATTAAAACAGGATGTGATTCTGCCTGTTTTATATGCAATATTGCCTTTGATTCCGATTGTTACGATATCCGGCATATTAAAAGGGTATTTATTTGGCATACAGCGTCATATGTCTGCGACTGCATGCCAGTTGTTTGAAGAAGGCAGCCGTATTATCTTTCTGTTAATCATCTTTGATCGATATCCTTTGCTGGATGCTGTATCCATGGCACGTTTGGCGATGATATCCATCAGTGTTGGCGAAGTATTCAGTTCTATCTATATGTTGTTATCATTATTGATAAAAAAAAGAACACCGCTTCATGTTCCTGCCTTATTCCATGATCTGCAACGAAAAAACTTTGATGAAGTCTTACATGTATCCATTCCTATGACAGGCAGTCGCCTGATTGGTTCGCTTACCTATTTTTTAGAACCGATCGTCATGGTTTATGGTTTATCTGCCCTACAATCCCAGGCGATGATCAATGCCTATGGTTCTGTGAATGGCTATATTCTTCCCATCATCACCATGCCTTCCTTTTTGACCATTACCTTAAGCAACTTTTTATTGCCTTCTTTTACGTATCATTATACAAGACATCATGAAGCACAGGCGAATAAGCTGTTTACAACTATTTTAGGATGTTGTTTTCTTGTGGGGATGGAATGCAGTGTCATTTGTTATTTTTATAATGAAGAATTGTTACAGCTGTTTTATCATACAAATAAAGGCGCATTATTATTGAAGCAGATGGCTTGGCCTTTTGCATTATACGCCTTGCAACCACCTTTATCCAGCATGCTTCATGCCCTCTCTTTAAGTAAAAAAACCGTATCAGATACCCTGGCAGGTTCCCTGATACGGATTGGCTGTGTTGCTTTTCTTTCTTCCCAAATTGGTCCTGCAGCATTAAGTATAGGGATCACTGCTGGAATGCTAGTCACAACCCTTATGCATGCATTTCGTTTGTTCTTTTCCTTTAGAAAAGCGTATTCCTAGATTTTATTTCTTTTTTAATCACAAAAAAGCCATTCTTCTGCCAAAGGCATAAAAACACATCAGACATGTTTTCTATGCCTTCTTTTTCCAGCTCTCGCTTTAACCAGGCACTGTCTTTATGTAAATCCTTTAATGCTTTCTCATTCACAGTTCCATCACTGATCAAAGGATCTGGATGTTTGACTTTACATTTATCCTTGGCAAGAATGCTTAATGTGCCATTATTTTCTAATACCGCAAAAGCAACTTCATCTGGAGAACACAGATCCTTGCTTCTGATCTGACTCATTAAATCATCCATGCTGTAACGATTTTTTTGCATAGCTTCCTGATTTATATGACCATTATGAATCAAAATAACATCTTTACCATCAAATACATCTCTGGCTTTTTTACTTTTCAATAAGAACCAGGAAATAACGATTTGTAAAAACGCCAGTGTAAAGATAGGTACCAGTGATTTCATAATACTTTCATCCGCATCTGTAATACTGATAGCTAGTAATTCACTCATAACCAGATAAATGACGATATCAAATACACTCAATTCCCCTACCTCTCTTTTTCCCATTAAACGTAATGCAATCACGATGACGATATACACCACAAAACATTTGACCATTAAATTAAGATATTCCTGCATTTGTCTTCCTCCTTGCATAGTTGACCACATTCACACATAGAATACATTGAGGTGAAACACTTGAAACAGATATGTAAAATATCATTGGAGTCTGTTGCACTCCTTTGTGCATCCACATTGTTATTTTCTCTTATTTTTGCGGCTTTATACTATTTTATGCTGATATCTACCTCTACCTTCCATATGGCTAACTGGATAAGTGGGGTAATTGCGTTTGTGATTGGTGGTGTTTTTCTGGGGATATTAGCACAAAAAAAAGCGTTGTTACACGCTTTTGTGATTGCTTTATTGCTTTTTATTTTATGTATGTTGCTTTCTCATAGCTATGAATTTATGTCTATTTTACAAACATTGAGTAAATGTTTGGCATATATTCTTGGCTGTATGATTGCCTATGCAAAGTTTAAAAAGGCTTAATCCTCCAGCACAAACAGACCTTCTCGTAAGTCATAGCCTAAATGCTGGTATGCTTTTTCCGTCACAACACGTCCTCTAGGTGTACGGTTGATAAAACCAATCTGTAAAAGATATGGTTCATACACATCTTCCAGCGTCATTGTTTCTTCTCCAATACTGCTGGCAAGAGCATCCAGACCAACAGGTCCACCTTTGAAACGTTCAATGATACCCTTAAGATATTTATGGTCAACGGCATCTAAACCTAAGTGGTCAACTTTCAGTTTATCAAGTGCCATTGCGGCGATTTCTAATGAGATATAGCCATCATTCATCACCTGTGCAAAATCTCGCACCCTGCGAAATAAACGATTGGCAATACGTGGTGTTCCTCTGCTTCGTCTAGCGATTTCCAAGACTGCTTCTTCATCGATATCGGTATCCATGACACGAGCAGTTCTTCTTAAAATCTGCATCAGTTCCTCCAACGTATAAAATTCCAATTGTGAAACGATACCAAAACGATCACGCAAGGGAGCTGTTAAATCACCTGCACGTGTCGTTGCACCTACCAATGTAAACGGTGGTAAATCCAAACGAATGCTTCTTACGGATGCACTGTCTTTTCCTACCACGATATCAATGCAGTAATCTTCCATGGCAGGATACAGAATTTCTTCTACCTGTTTAGGAAGACGATGAATTTCATCGATGAATAACACATCTCCAGCTTCTAATGTAGATAAGATTGCGGCTAAATCGCCGCTTTTTTCTATGGATGGTCCACTGGTTGTTTTGATATTGCCACCCATTTCATTTGCCAGAATATAGGATAAAGTTGTTTTCCCAAGTCCTGGAGGGCCATACAACAATACATGGTCCAATGCTTCATTTCGCTGTTTGGCTGCTTCAATAAAAATTGACAGATTTTCTTTTAACTGTGTCTGTCCGATATATTCCTTCAGGCTTTGTGGACGCAAAGACGCATCTTCATCAAAGCTTTGATGTTCATTTGATAATACTCGCTCCATTTGCTAGACTCCTTTTCTTTTCGCTAACATTGTCAAAGCGCTTCTTACATACTGATCAGAAGTTTTATGATCTAACGCTAATAATTCTTTTTTGATGCTGTTTAATTCACTTGTCTTATATCCCAGTGCTTTTAAAGCCTCGATTGCATCCGCAAGTTCCAAGTTTTCTTCTACTTCGATTTCACTTACTTCTTCCACTAATTTGCCTTTTAAATCTAATACAATCTGGGAAGCTGTTTTTGCGCCGATGCCAGGCAGTGATTTCAATTTCTTCACATCATTTTGTTCGATTGCCATGATCATTTCCTTCGCAGGACATACGCCCAGCATTGCTAAAGCGGTTTTTGGTCCTACTCCCTTAACTGATATCAGCTGTAAGAATAAATCATGTTCCTCCATCGTTGTAAACCCAAACAGGGTCAGTGCGTCTTCACGAACATGCATATATGTATACAATGTCACTTCGGCGTTTAATTTCACTGCCGCTGGATTAGAGATATATACACGATATCCCATCCCGTTATTTTCAATAATCAAAGAATCATTGGTATAGCTGTGTATTACACCTTTTATAAATGCTATCATACTTATCACCTGCCCTTTATTGTACCATAGACATCTCTTCAAGACTAGCGATTCTGTCATCTCTTGCTGGAAGTTTTCGATACACACTGACAAGCATCGTAAGAAAGCTTGCACTTCCTCCTATAAAATTACTGATCGGCTCTGCCAGAAATACGCCCATCACACCAAGGGATGGTATGGTAGGAAGCCATAAAGTCAATGGCACTACGATGATGACTTTACGAAATAAAGAGAAGAAGATTGCCTGTCGGCTTTTATTTAAAGCCACAAAGCTTGATTGTCCACAGAATTGAAAAGCCATCATAAAATAGCCAAAATAATACAACCTTACTGCCGGTACACCTTTTTCAAGCAGTAATGCATCATCATTAAATATTTTAATAAAGATATCTGGTATCGCCAGAGTGATTAACCACATGATCACCATATAGCTGACACAGACGACACTCATAAAACGAATACATTTTTTTACCCGGCTAAAACATCCTGCACCATAATTAAAGCTCATAACCGGTTGGGAACCATTGGTGATTCCACTAACCGGCATTGTGATAACTTCACGGATGGAATTTAAAACGGTCATGACACTGATGTAAATATCCCCGCCATATTGTTGTAAGGTCGCATTACATACAATTTGCACAAGGCTGTTTGTGATAGCCATGACAAAGCCAGACATTCCTAGTGTTATAATTTCTTTAACAAGACAAAGCTTTAGATGCATGGATTCACGTTTTAGTTTTATAATCGTATCCCCACCGCTTAGAAAATACAATACCCATAGCGCAGATACAAATTGTGAAATAATTGTCGCAATCGCCGCACCTTTGACACCTAAATCAAAGACAAAGATAAATAATGGATCTAATACCAAATTTAAAATGGCGCCTATGAGTACCGTATACATACCCGTTTTACCAAAGCCTTGTGCATTGATAAAACTATTCATACCCAAAGAAATCATCACAAAGATACTGCCACATAAGTAAATAGAAATATAATCGTTGGCATATGAGAATATCGTATCACTCGCACCAAATAGATAAAGGATTGGCTCCTTAAATAAAAAGATCACAATGGTCAATATAACGCCACATATAATTAATAACGCAAATGAATTCCCCATGATTTCTTCTGCTTTACTCTGATTGTTTTTTCCCCGTTCAATGGAAAACAGTGGTGCACCACCCATACCAATCAGATTCGCAAAAGCTATGACAATTGTGATAATTGGAAATGTGATACCCACCCCAGCTAATGCATGGCTCGCCACATGTGGCAAACGACCGATATACACACGGTCAATGATGTTGTATAACACATTGATGAGTTGTGCTAATGTCATCGGCACTGCCAGATTCAGTATATTTCTTGAAATCTTTCCTTTTGTAAAATCATTTTTTTCCATCATAAAACACTCTTTTCTATCCAAATTTACGTTTATTATATCACGTATGTCAATCGTATGATAAGGAAAGAAAAAAGTGTTACAGTGAATCAACGATCATTTCAAATAGCTGGCCCAAGTGAAATATTCCTTTCGATACGCCATAAAAGAAGTTTATGATCAAAATCATGATTGCCACCAGCATCAAACTACCTGCAAGTGAGCTTGGCAGCTTACAGAAAAAAGATATACACAATAAGATCATCATGGCGATATTAACACTGATCAGCTTACGATATAATGTTTCTTCATATCTTCTTAACACATGCAGAAAATTGGTTAGGTTTCCATATTGGTCTTCAATACCCAGACTTGTAATATCCTTTGTATTAAATGGATGCTGTGTTATAATCACTGCATCTTTTATTTTGCGTTTATGATTATGTAAGTCTGTTTCAATTGCTTCTATCCCTTTATGATATACAACATCATTTATATATCCATAAGCTTTTAAGCTTTTTAAACGTTCTAACTCCATAGCAGAGTCCACACATACGATCATTTTTTTATGATGATCTGCAAAATACTGGAATAAATCCTCTACTTCTTCACAATGCATGATATAGGCATCGACATATATCCATTGTTTCCACGTAAAGTTGATCATGAAAGCTCCCACCAGTCAAACATTTCCAATAGAAATGCACCAACGGTATACACACCGCGATACAAACCAAAAAGAAAACTTATGCCAATGCAGATTGCGCACATAACGATATATAAAGGACCATTTGGCATTGTCAATACTCCATGATATACAATCTGTGTGATGATAAATACACAAAGCAAGACAATGGTTGTCAAAATGGTAAACAACATACGATCATACAAAAATTTATAATGGATAAAACGTTCCGGACTGCCATATTCCACAATGGTATCCACCTGTTCAACGCCAGGCATCCATTCATGTGGATCACCCATAATCGATACACACAGCGATTGTTTGATCTTATGATATTTTGCGATATCAGGTGTCATCCCCCATATTCCGATATCCATATTTTGAACAGCATATGCCATATAATCAAACAGCTCATGCTTTCTCATTTCTTCTTCCTCTTGTTCATCCTTGACTACTAACACCATTTGTATGTGACGTTTGGCAAACAGCTGAAATAAATCTTCTGCATTGGATGCTAAAAATACATCCACACCAATATACGCACGTTTTTTCCCTGCAAAGTTAATCATACCCGACCCTTCTTTCTGCTTTATATAAAGTATATACCATAAATAGCATATGCACAACAAAAAAATCTGAAGACTTTAAAAAATCTTCAGATTTGCTTTTGTATCAACATCATATAGCTCATGCTCATCTACTTCCCACAATATGCATGCTTCTTTATGACGATGCACCACTTTTTTTCCACCAACATCTCCCACCAGCGATAAAAGCTCTTCATAATACACAGCTGGAAAAATAATTGGGTTTTTTATAATACCATGTGTAGATGCACACAGAATATGGGTGCCATCAAAATGCTCACATAACGCTTTGATGCTGTCGGTTTTCAACCATGGCTGATCTCCTGCCAAAAACATACAGCCATCAGATGTTAAACTTGCTTCTAATCCAAGATGCAGGGAATATGAGATTCCTTTTTCAGGACTTGGATTATATACCACAACAAAGTCGTATTGCTTCGCTAATGCTTCTACTTTTTCGTATTGTGTCACAACAATAACTTGATCAAAACATGCTTTGGGGATATGTTGAAACACATGCTCCACAAGAGCGATTCCATGATATGGATATAACAGTTTGTTTTCCTGAAACCTTGTACTGTTTCCAGCAGCTAAAATGACTAAATTAATCTTCATCCTGTTTCAGTAATACTTTTTCAGCAGTGATTGGCAAGGTTCTTACATGCATGCCACTTGCATGGGCAACGGCTGAAGCAATCGCAGGAGATGGCGTATTGATGACAACTTCTCCAATGGATTTTGCGCCAAATGGGCCACTGTCTTCATAGCTGCTTTCAAAATCTACACAAATTCTTCCTACATCCAAACGTGTCGGTATCTTGTATTGCATAAAGGAGTTATTACGCATTTTTCCTGTATCACTATAAGTAACATCTTCATATAAAGCCATTCCTATTCCTTGTGCGATACCACCTTCTACCTGAATTCTGGCAAGGTTTGGATTGATGATAGTACCACTGTCCACAACCGCAACATAATCCACCATAGTGATTTCACCTGTAAGTTTATCCACGTCAACCTCGGCAATACCTGCCATAAAAGGAGGTGGAGATGTTGGTGAACAATGGGATGCATTTGCAATCAGACAAGCACCTTTGCCACCCGCAAAACAGATATTCGCAAAATCTGACAAGCTCATTTCTTTACCATCTTCAATTGCATATATTTTTTTACCATCAAAGCTGATATGTTCTTTTTCTACATCCATCAATACAGCTGCTTCTTCTATGATTTGTTTCTTTAAGACTTCACAGGCTTTTACCACAGACATTCCTGTCACATAAGTAGTCGCGGAAGCATAAGAGCCGGTATCATATGGGGATGCATCGGTATCTACACCTTGTGTTACAATCTGATCAACATCACATTCTAAACATTCTGCGGCCATCTGTGCCAAAATTGTATCACAGCCCGTACCCATATCTGTCGCACCGATTGCCAGAGTATAAAAGCCATCATCCTGTAATTTGATAATAACAGAAGCGATATCCACATTTGCGATTCCACTTCCCTGCATAGACAAGGCAACCCCTAATCCACGCATCTTATCTCCCATATCACGCACGATGCCTTTTTCTTTCCAGCCAATCATATCCATGGCTTTCTTCAGGCAGCGATCTAATGCACAGGCATTTAATTGTTCTCCATAATACTGTGGCATGACTTCGCCTTCTTTAACCATATTCATAAAGCGTAATTCACATGGATCCAAATGCAAAGCTTCCGCAAGTTCATTGACTGCGGATTCCACCGCAAACTGTCCCTGCGTTGCGCCATATCCTCGATATGCCCCTGCCTGCATCGTATTGGTATATACAACATCACAATGGAACCGTGATGCTAGCATATGATTATAAATTGGCAAGGATTTATGACCACTTAATCCAACGGTTGTAGAACCATGTTCTCCATAAGCTCCGGTATTGGACAACGTATGTAAATCAATCGCAAGGATTTCTCCGTTTTGTTTTGCGCCAATCTTTACATGCATTTTCATTTCATGACGGGAATTGCTGGCAGTAAAAGTTTCTTCTCTTGTATAAACGATTTTACTTGGTTTCTTTAATTTCCATGTCACAAATGCCGCAAAGATTTCACAACAGCCTGTCTGTTTTGCGCCAAAGCCTCCACCGATTCTTGGTTTTACAACACGTATCTTTGTTTTAGGAATACCCAAAGCATTTGATAACATACGGCGAACATGGAAGGGCACCTGCGTAGAGCTGACAACATTCAAACGATCAAATGCATCTACATAGGCATAAGAACGAAATGTTTCCATCATTGCCTGCGCATTGGCTTTGGTATGGTAATCACGTTCAAGAATGATATCACACTGATCAAATGCAGCATCTAAATCACCAACAATACTTTCATCGTGTGAACAGATATTACGCATACGCTCATTTCCAATTTCACAAAGCGTTTTATAATTATCTTCTGCATGTACGATGACTTCATTATCAATTGCTTTTGTAAAGTCAAGAACAGCATCCAGCACTTCATATTCAACTTTGATTAATTTTAATGCTTTATTGACACATGCTTCATCTTTCCCTGCAACGATAGCAACTTCATCCCCTACATAACGAACAACATCTTCCAAAATCTGACGATCATATGGAGATGGCTCTGGGAAGGTCTGCCCAGCTAGGGTAAAACGCTCCTGTGGTACATCTTTATAGGTATAAACAGCTTCAATACCAGGCACTTTTTCCGCAAGTGTGGTATCGATCGATTTAATTTTTGCATGGGCATGAGGAGAACGTAGTAATTTAATGATCAGACAGTCTTTTAACGCAAGATCATCACAATAAACCGGCTTCCCGCTTAATAATGCATATGCGTCTTTTTTTACGATGGGCTGATTCACATATTTCATGCTTTCCCCTCCTTATCTCTTGCCAGGTATTTTTCAACAGCACGCAGCTGTCCCATATATCCTGTACAACGGCATAAGTTTCCGGCAAGGTAATGATTGATTTCATCAACATTTGGATGATCTAATTCTTTATCCATGGCAAGTACGTTCATGATAAGTCCAGGGGAACAAAAGCCACACTGTTCTGCGCCTTCATTTGCCATAAATACCGCAAACTCATGTGCTTCCTTTTCCAAGCCTTCCAATGTTGTGATTTCATGCCCGTTTGCACGTGCCACAAGCATGCCACAGGATAGAATTGGTTTTTCATCCATCCAGACAGTGCATAACCCACAATTACTTGTTTCACAGCCTCTTTTCACACTGTAACAGCCATGATCTCTTAAAAAATCTAGCAGCAGCATATCATCCTTGATATCCTCTTTGATCATGGTACCATTCACTTTGATCATTACCTGCATACACATCCTCCTAACTGCTTCATTGCTTTTTCCAAGAATGCATTTTTTAATGCTATACGATATGCCTTACTACCACGCATATTATCCGCAAACAAATCATCACAAATACTTTGTTTCATCGTTTCTACATCACAATCCAGCGGGAAATCAAAACGCATGGCACGTTTTGGTCTTGCGCCAATACTGATACGATAAGCATCCTTTGTCTTTGCGATTGCCATATTCAAGGTAGAAATATCTGTCGCACTTTTTCGCATACACAGAAATAATGTTTCTAATTGCTCCTTGCGAATATAAATATGTGTTAAGATATCACGTTCATATTTCATTTGAGCATAGTCTTTAATATTGACTTTTCCTGCATGATACAGATATACATCACAATCCAAAACAAGTAAAACACTTAGAATATCAGAGAATCCAAAACGTGAATACAGCGAACCACCCAAGGTTGCCATATTACGAAACTGCACCCCTACGATATCCTGAAATGCACTTTGAAACAGCCCGTTGGTAAGTGCATTAAGACCTGGATGTACTTCCAGTTCACGAAGCGTTGTCATTGCGCCGATTGCAAAGCCATGTTCATCTTCTTTGATTTGATCCAGTCCTAAATCAGATAAATCAATACCTGTTGGAATACTTCGCTCCTGCATCTTCAACCACATCATTCCGGCGATGATCTGATTATTTTTGTTTTTGGTTAAAAGCGTATATGCTTCTTCCAGACTTTTTGGTTTCACATATTGTAAAATTTGCAAATCACTCACTCCTTCCATATTAGAAATCCTTTTTCTATCATATTGCTCATTGTAAAATGATTGCCATATAATTCATTATAATATCGCAGACATTCTTTTTCCATATCATTTGTTTCTTTTTTTAAATGTGCCTTTAATTTACCTTTATGTAACAGGATGATCTCATCCCCATATTGCAAGGCAAGGTTAGGATCATGAATCGTTAATACAATGGTTTTTCCTTCTTTACATAATCGCCTTGTTTCCTGTAAGAACATATGCTGACGTTTAAAATCCAGATAGGTGCATGGTTCATCCATGATCATTACACAGGCATTTTGAAGGAAGGCTCTGGCAACATAGACCATTTGTAACTCTCCACCGCTGATTTCATCCAGACGTTTTCCTTTGATATGTGTTAAATGAAATTTTTCCATCAAAGCATTTACCTGTTCGTATTGGGCATTTGATGGAACCTCAAAAATTGATAAATGACGTGAACATCCTGCCACGATACAATCCTCTACGCGCATATCCATTGCCAGTTCTTTGATCTGGGGTACATATGAAAATATCTTAGCGCGCTCTTTTTCTTGCATATGGGATATATGCTGATGCTGATACAGGATATCTCCCGTATACGGAAGCTGTTGCAGCATACTCTTGATCAAAGTTGTTTTCCCACTGCCGTTTTCACCTAATACCATTAAGATCCTGCCTTGTGGTATTTGAAAGCTGATATCCTGTAAAATCTTTTTGTTAGAAAGTGTGACAGAAACATGTTTTACATCAATCATATAGGAAACCTGCCTTTCACAAATAAAACGATCAAAAAGACTGCCCCAAAGAAACTTGTCAGGATACTGATGGGCAGCTCCATCGTGAAAAGACTTCTTGCCAGCGTATCACATAACAATAAAAAACAAGCACCACATAAGAATGTGATTCCCATATTCTGATAAAGTGCTTCCTTGCGCAGCAATCGGATAATATGTGGCACCAGAAGTCCCACCCAGCTTACCATGCCGGCAATCGATATCACACAGGATACCATTAAAGTTGACAAAAGCAATGCCGCAAAGCGGATACGTTTTGCGTTGATGCCCAGCGTATTTGCTTCTTCTCCAAATGATAACATTTGAATCTGCCAGCGCAAGATGTACACCCCAAGAAAACTAAGTGATACGATAACTGCCGTGATACCTACCTGTGTCCATGATGCATCATTAAAGCCACCCATCAACCAGTATTCAATACTTGCTAACTCATGCATAGGATCTGCATTGATTTTTAAAACCATTAAAGCACTGGTCATCATCGCCTGCATGATCAATCCAGCAATCACCAAATTTAAAATACGATTTCCTTTGACTTTGCCTGCCAGATAAATTGTAAATAATACAGTCGCAAGTCCTGTGATAAATGCAGATAGTTCAATCAGATAAGTGTTTTGGGAAAACAATATCGCAATAACTGCGCCAAGAGAGCACCCAGAGCTGGCACCAATCACATCACCTGATGCTAAGGGATTCTTAAAAATCGTCTGATAGATGATACCCGATAAAGCCAGGGCACCTCCACATAAACAAACAAGCAGGATTCTTGGCATACGGATATTCCAGATTACACTTTGTATCATGGCATCCCCTTGACGAAACAACGCTTCTATCATCTGAGAAAGTGATAAAGGATAACGCCCACAAGCAAAAGATACCAGTATCAACCCTGTCAATAGCGCAAGAAATCCTGCTTTCTGTTTCATATTATAAGCCTAAATCCTTTGCGTCTACATCGATCTGATAAAACTTTTGATAGAAGACTTTTGCTTCCTTGATCACATCCTCTTTAGAAACCTTTTCTGGATATAATACGGATGCCATATATAATTCTCCTAAGCAGGAAGAAAGATTTGGTGTATCCCATGTTTCCAGTTTGCTTGGAAATTCATATACCTGTTTATCTTTCACTGCCTTTATATCACGATACGCTTCATCATCATAGAAGCCATTGATATCTGCGCCTTTATTCTCCACAAAGATATATGCTGGATTTTTCTTCAATAATTCTTCCTTATTGATTTTCATCCATGTACTGTCTTTTCCTTCCTTCATCACATTGACACCGCCAGCTTTTTTTATCAGTTCTCCTTGAAACATGTGTTCCCCACTTGCTTCCAACAGTTCACTTCCAGCAAAATAAACAAGCTTGTCTGGAGCTGTATCCAATTTTAGATATTTTGCTTCTAATTCATCACGGTATGTAAAATATGCATCTGCTTCATCTTTTGCGCCTGTTACAGCAGCAATGATCTTGATTGCTTCATCATAATCACTCATTGTTTCTGGATTCAGAATAATGACCTTCATACCTAATTCTTCCAGTTTATCAATATAGCTGGATAAGCTGTTTGGTAAAAAAACAACATCCGGTTTGGCTTTCGCACATTCTTCTACGTTGAATGATTTTTTATTGCCCATTGCTGGTAAATCTATGACCTGAGGGGCTGCTTTTTTATAAATCATACGTTTATCAGCTTTCATCTCCACACCGACTAACTTATCTTCCTGTCCTAGTCCTATCAATGTAGAAGTAGCGATATAGTATCCACTGACTACTTTTTCAGCTGGCTTTTCTAATGTTACTTCACGACCCGCCTGATCTGTAATCGTAATATTGGATGTTTTTGAAGCTTCACTTTTCCCACATGCTGTTAATGTCAATAATAAACAAACAGCGAATAGTCCTTTACATAATCGTTTCATGATCTGTCCTCCCAAATTCTTTTTGCACTTGCTTTGATATCCTGATATGACAATTTATCAAAATCCAGAATAACAACATCATCACGCATTTTTATTTCCTGTATATATTGTATCTCACATTTCTTTAAAACACCAAAGATATCTCGTTTTTCTGCGATGCTTTTTTTTAATTCAGATAGAAACAGCTGTTCATCTTTTTCTAATCTTCCTATTTCATCTAAAATCAAAACATGAGCAGGCAGCTGTCTGCTTTTCCTTAAAATTTCTGTGCCAAAGGTGTCAAATATTCCAGGAATCACTTCATTATATGTATCATGCTGAATAGAAAAACGCTGATCATTTTCTTCAACATCTACGAATGCATGAAGATAAAATCCCTTCCGTATGCCTTGTTCATAAAAAGGAAGTGTCTGAAAGCCACATGTGCTTAACTGACACTCCTTGATGATCTCATTGATACAGAAAGACTTGCCTACGCTCTTCTCTCCTGTCAAAAAGACTTTTTTATTTTTCATTTGAAACTTCGTTTTTATCCTTTGGCAAAATCAAATTCAATATGGTTGCGATCACAAACGTCATAATGATACCATTCTGTGCAAAGATATTTCCTACCCAGCTTGGCAATTGATCCAATACTGCAGGTACATTACCAATACCAACACCCAAACCAATCGCTAATGCGATGATCAAACCATTACGTTCATTTAAATCACAACGTGCAAGTGATTGGATACCACTTACTAAAATCATAGCGAACATGATAACTGCAGCACCACCCAATACAGATTGTGGCATGATAGAGAATAAAGCACTCAACTTTGGACAGAATCCACAAAGAATCAAGAATACTGCGCCCGTCATGATGACAAAACGATTTACGACTTTCGTAACTGCGACAAGGCCTACATTCTGGGAGAAAGAAGTATTTGGTAGTACCCCAAAGATAGAACCTAATACACTTCCCAAGCCATCTGCCATAACACTTCCCTGTAATTCTTCATTGGTTGCTTCACGTCCCAAACCACCATTGGCAACACCACTTGTATCACCGATAGTTTCAACAGTTGTCGCAATAAACATGATACCCATGGCGATAATAGCCTGTGCATTGAATTCAAACGCAACTGGCATAAAGGCAGGAACAGCGATCCATGCAGCTTCTTTTAACTGTGTGAAATCTACCATACCCAAACAGATTGCTAAAATATATCCGGCTACGATTCCAATCAGAATAGAAGCATTATTGATAAAGCCTTTAAACTGTTTTGCAATCAGAATAACAATAATAACGAATGTACCTACCATCAAATGGTGAACACTTCCAAAATCAGCAGCTCCATTGCCACCACCAAAATAATTGATACCTACTGGCAATAATGATAAACCGATAGAAATAATTACCAGACTTGTCACGATTGGTGGAAACAGTTTACGAAGCGGTTTGATGAAATATCCCATTACCATTTCAAAGATACCGCCAACAAAGCTTGCGCCCATCAGTGCACCATACCCAAATGCAGCACCAATTGCTTTCGCAGTACCGATAAATCCTGAACTAGTACCCATAACGATTGGCAATCCACTACCAATCTTCCAGAATGGATATAGCTGAATCAATGTAGCTACCCCAGCTACAAACATTGCATTCTGAATCAATGTCATCTTTAATGCACCACTCATCTGTAACATACCACAAATGATAATTAGTGGTGATACATTTCCCAAGAACATTGCCAGAATATGCTGAATACCTAACGGCAGTGCCTTTCTTAAAGGGACTGTCCCATCTAATTCATAGATGGTGTCTTTTTTCTTTTCTTCCATATTTTCTCCTTTACACATAAAAAATTCTCGTACACTACGAGAATCAACACATCTTCATAAAAAAAGCGTTGATCCATAGTCCTCAAAAGTACGGTCTGAGGGTAGAAACGCTTGCACCATCACAGCAAGCTTATACGAAACAACGCAATTTTACCATAGATTGTAAAAAAACTCTACTGCTTTATTGTTTAAAAATCAATTTCTAAAGAAACCGGACAATGATCACTGCCAAATACATCTGTATGAATTTTTGCTTCTTTTATTTTATCTTTACTTTCTTCACTGACAAGGAAATAATCAATTCTCCATCCAGCATTCTTTTCTCTTGCTTTAAAACGATAACTCCACCAGGAATATTCTACTTTATCTGGATATAAGTAACGATAGCTGTCCACAAAACCACTATTCTGCAAGATTCTCATCTTCTCACGTTCTTCATCAGAGAACCCTGCATTTTTACGATTTGTCTTAGGGTTTTTTAAATCAATTTCTTCCTTGGCAACATTCATATCACCACATACAATAACTGGCTTGGATTCATTTAATTTATGCAGATATGTCTTAAAATCATCTTCCCATACCATACGATAATCTAAACGTAATAAACCATCTTTTGAATTTGGCGTATACACCGTCACAAGATAAAAATCTTCATATTCACATGTAATCACACGACCTTCATGATCATGTTCTTCAATACCTAAACCATATGTCACATGGATTGGTTCCTTTTTTGTGAAAACCATTGTACCGCTATATCCTTTTTTCTCAGCACTGTTCATATATTGAAAATATCCCGGTGTTTCAATTTCCAATTGACCCGGCTGCATTTTTGTTTCCTGTAAGCAGAAGATATCTGCATCTATTTCCTGAAAGAAATCCATAAACCCTTTACCCATACAGGCACGAATTCCATTCACATTCCATGATACCATTTTCATAAAGTCTTACCTCCATCATCTGGTATTATGATAACGGATTTTGATTAGAAATGCCAGTGTTATACATAGAAAAAATCCGCTATTTATTTCATTCAATAGCAGACTTAAGCTTTTTCTAATTTAATTTAAAATATCCTTTCTCAGTTCCCCATGCACCTGTTTGAACTTGAAGTTGTAAATTAGATGATTTTACTGTGTTTTCTGAGATATCAAATATCACTTTTCCTGTTAAAGAAGCATCTGGATTGATTTCCTTAAATATAATGCTGTCATCTTCAAGATAAATTGCATCTCCTGAGTCAGTTTTAAATGTTTTACTACCATCTACTAAGTTGAAGAAAGAATCTGCAACTGTCAATGACTTATCTCCATGATTTGTGATTTTTACAGTAAGTATCATAAATTCATTTTGTGCAGCTACTCCAGAATATTCATCACCAATATGATCTGTAACATCTTTTGATACAACTGTATATTCTACTTTTCCAACCTTCTGAGTATCGCCAATCCCATATACTTTTTCTTCTTTCTGTTCTTCTTTTTTTTCTTCTTTTTGTTCTTCTTGGTTATCTTTTTTATCCTCATTTTTTGAAGTTTCTTGTTGCTTTTCTTCTTCCTTTTTTTCAGAATCGCCTCCTCCAGCAGCACCACCAATTACACCGATTGCTAATAAAACAATTAATGCTATTTGCCATTTCTTTAATTTTTTCATTTCATTCTCCTCGCTTTCCTTTGATGAAAAAACTTTTTACATGATTAGTATAATAAGTTGTTGATTTTTTTTGGTATGCCATTGGCATACTTTACCATTTTTTATGATGAAAGCTTTGTAAGAAATCTTTTTTCATATCCTCCACACAAAAATAACGCTTTGATATATCTAACTGTGTACTGATATTCACAACAGGAGATAACACTTTTTCTATCTGATTTCTCTCTTCACTGACTTCTATTATTTCCTTCAACAATATTCCCAAAGCATAAATATCACTTTGTTGGTTTGATTTTCCCTGATATTGTTCTGGTGCAGCATAGCCAATGCTTCCCCGTTTTAATATATCCAGACAATCTGCATAATAGAGTTTGGAAATCTCAAAATCAATCAATGTGATATGTCCCTGATAAATCAAAATATTTTCTGGCTTGATGTCACGGTGAATGATTGGTGGAGATAGATTATGAATGTGAGAAATCACAGAGAATAGCTGAAGCATGATGGATTCCAATTCTTTGGGATAAAGTTTTCGCTGACTGATTTGAAAATCCAAGGTACACCCATTGATGAATTCTTCGATTACAATAGTTTTATCATAGCTGTAAGTATAATCCATGACGTTTGCTAGATTTCTGTGTGGGTGTTGTTTCAAAGCTTCATATAATTCAAGATCTTGATGATTACGAATAACCTTTTTTACATAGAACAGATTTTCAATCATATGCTGTACCAAAAAGATATCCTTTTCTTCACTATGAAATAGCAAAGCAACTTCATCATATAATTCCTGCCTCATCACACAACCTCATTTCATACCTTTGAAAGTATAATCAATTATTTCCATAATTTGGTATGCTCAAAGCAGACAAAAAAAGCCTGTATCAACGTACAGGCTAGATTATGTTATCCAGTATTGTGGATAACATGGCTAAGATAAAAATGATGACAAAAGAAGCTAACATCCATACCAGAATACCATTCATCATCCTGATCACTTTATACTTTGATTTATAAAATGGTAAAACTTCTAAGATGTTTCCTACATTCATTGGGACCCACATCACAAGGATCAATACGATACAAAAGGCTGCCCGCAACAGAAATAACTCTATGGCTGAGGTCTGATTTTTACTTTCCATTTGCATCGATAATATAATACATAATCCATAGGCGATAAAGATTCCCGTCTTTTTCACGAAAGATTCCCCTTTTATAAAACCTGGTATACTAAAGGCGGAAACTGGCTGTGTTGTAAACTTTTTTCCAGAACACCTATCAAAATCTCTTTTTAACTGTTCCACGCTTTGATATCTTTGACTAGGCTCCATTTCCAGGCAACGTTTAATAAGTGCGTGATATCGTGATTCAAGTTGTGCTTGCTCCATAAGCTCCTTCATCAAAACACCAAGTGCATATATATCACTTCGCTGATCAGATTGTCGAAAGCCATATTGTTCAGGTGCTGCATAACCAACACTGCCGATAATCTGTGTATCACGGCGTTTCCCTTCCTGATATTTACGGGCAATTTCAAAATCAATCAATTTCACATGACCTTTTTCCAGCATGATATTTCCAGGCTTGATATCCCGATGAATAATAGGTGGTGTCATATGATGTAAATGAATCAGAACATCAAAAAGCTCTGAACAAATCTGTTGAATTTCTAGTGATGATAAATTTCTTGCACTTAATGCATACTCCAAAGTTGTGCCATTGATGAATTCTTCAATTAAGATGAATGCATCTTTTCGTTGTTCATAATCTATCACATTTGCCATATTAGGATGAGGATGTTGCTTCATTTGTTCATAAATGGTGATATCCTCAATTGGTGGACAGATTTTTTTCACATATAAAACATGTGACAGCTGGTCACGAACTAAATATATCTTTTTTTCGTTTGTTTCATTCAATAAGGTAATGATTTCATACAGAGATTCTCGCATGTGTTTTCCTCTTTTTCTTGCTTTATTTCAAATTTGATTATATCATATAATACAGGTGATTATGAATGGAAACTAGAGATTTAGAGGAAATACTAAAAAAAGCAAGCGTTCTGGAAAAGGACCGTGTCTTATCCAATATACAGGAAATATCCTTTGTGGATTATATTAATCAGTTGATGATTGATAAGAATTTAGAAAAATCTGATATCATACGTGACAGTCAGATTCCAAGGACTTATGCTTATCAGATATTTCAAGGCAGTAAACAGGCAGGACGTGATAAAGTTATTCAGTTAGCTTTTGCGATGAAATTAGATTTAGATGAAACCAATCGTTTCTTGACAATTGCGCATCACAATCATTTATACGCAAAACAACAGCGTGATGCGATTATCATTTTTGCGATATCCAAGGGTTATGATCTGATGCAGACAAATGAATTGTTGGATGAATTTCATCACGAATTACTTGGTGATTTCAATTAGAAAAACAGCGAATGAATGAATCGTTCGCTGTTTTTTCTGTTATTTTGCATTTTTAATATATTCATCTACATTGCTTTGTACAACACTAAATGGTGCACTTCCACTCTTCAATAATGCTTCATGGAAATCTTTATCTTTAAACTTGTCACCAAGTTTTTCCTGTGTCTTTTCTTTGATTGTTGAAAATTCTTTATATCCTACATAATAAGGCTCAAATGCAGCTGGATTTGCCTGTAGCTGAGCATACTGCTTCTTCATACCATCTTCATCAGCCGTTAAGCCCATACTGTTAAAATAATCTGAGAACTGCTTGAAATCCCAACCTTCATAATGAATACCGATATCCGCAACAATGACTGCAGAATAGCTGGCTAATTCATTTAATTTGATCATTTCCAACACATCCTGATCAATATCCTTCAGATATTTGAATGCATAATATTGTGAATAAACTGCCCATCCTTCGGTATAAGCACTAGAAGAAGCCATCGTTTTACACCAGTTTGGCAAGCTTGATTCATACATATAAGCATATTGGAACATGTGTCCAGGGAAGCCTTCATGTGCAACTGTATAATAATTGTTAATCGTATTTACATCCCCTGTTTTAGGGTTTACACGCAGCTGTTTTGGTGTTGTGCCATCTAATGGAGGTATATTGAAATAGGCTGCTACTCCACTTGAAGAGGCGATTTCTTCATTGATTGGTTCAATTTCATAATCTAAATCTTTTACTTCAGGGAAATCATCTGCCAGTTTAGGACGGATATAATCTAAAATTTCCTTATAGCTTTTAAATGAAGTGGTAGGTAAATCCCCCATAACTGCTTCTAAAACTTTTGAATTTTTCATCATTAATTTTCGCATATTATCAAGTTGTTCATCAAAATCACTTGACATCATCTTCTTTACATCTTCTACCGATTTATCAGAACCGATGCTAGCTTTTAGCAGCAAGGCATAATATTCTTTACCATTTTCAAATTTTGCATAACCTTCATTATTATTTGTTTTTTTCACATCTTTCATCAATTCACTGATTTCTGTATATGCTGGAAGGAAAGAAGAAGTAAACGCATCTTTTAATTCCTTCTTGTATTGGCTTGCTTTTTGATCATCAAGTTTTAATGCATCAATCGATGTGTTCATAGAAGTAAGGATACTGCTGTTTTCTCCTGCTTTTATGATATTGTCACAATACTCTTTTACATCTTCTGTATCTGTCATTAACAGACCTTTTTCAGCCTGAGTTCTTGTGTATTGAATGATACTGTCCATATAAGGCTTTACATCTTTCACAAGTAAGATCAAATCCTTTACATCCTGTTCATCACGCAATGTCCAATCAGAGAATAATGTTGGCAACTGATAATGGATGCCTGTCATACTGCCAAATAATTGCTGATAATAATCAAATTTTTCATCATTTAATGCTTTATCAATTTCTTCCTGATACGCATAAGTATCATAAATCTTTTGTTGTTCATCAGTTAAATGACTGCGTTTGAATTTCTCAAATGCATCCCAGCTTTTCTTTGCATTTTCTAAAGCTTCTTTTTGACTTTCTTCATCTACACGTGTTCCAAGATTTACTTCTACCTTAGTTTCATCCACACCATATTTTTCAGGCTGTTCCAAGTATACGTGCATGGTTGTATAATCTGATTCCATTGCTTCTACAAATTCTTTTTCGATAAAAGCATCAAATTCTTTTTGTTCTTCTTCATGATTTGTAGAACAACCAGCTGTAGAAAAAACAATCAATGCCGCCAATACGAGTGAAGATATTTTTTTAAACTTACTCATAAATTTCCTCCTTATTTTCTTTTATTATACTTTATTTTCTAATGATATACAACTACAAAAAAAGTACCCTTATATAGGATACTTTTAGCTTTTATGAATTATTCAACAAATTCAAATTCTATATCACAGATAGCAACACTATCGCCATCTTGACAACCGGCATTACGTAAAGCTTCATCAATGCCCATTTTACGCATTTTACGTGCAAAACGCATGATATCTTCATCATTATCCAGTTTACTCATCTTAAAGGCTTTTTCTAATTCATCCCCAGTCAACTCCCATTGACCATTTCCTAAGTTATGTATTTCAAAGGCAGGCTGTTCTGGTTCAAATTTATATAATACACCTTCTGCTTCTGCGTCCACATCTTCATCATTGAATAATGGGAACTGTGGTGTAGTTTCTAGCAGATCAGCTGCACGATATAATACAGGCTCCAGTCCTTCTGCAATAATTGTTGTTGTTTCAAAAACTTCAACATCTGGATATGCTTCTTTGAATCGTTTCAGATTTTCTTCAGCATTTTCTAAATCCATTTTATTTGCGATAACGATTTGTGGACGTTCCATTAAACGATATTCGTAATTAGAAAGTTCTTCATTGATGATACGATAATCCTCTACAGGATCTCTTCCATCGTTTGCGCCCATATCTACCACATGAATGATAACACGGCATCGTTCGATATGACGTAAGAATTGATGACCTAAACCTTTCCCTTCGCTTGCACCTTCAATTAATCCAGGTAGATCAGCCATAACAAAGCTTCTGCCATCTGGTACCTGTACCATTCCAAGATTTGGCGCAATCGTTGTAAAGTGATAATCTGCGATTTCCGGTTTTGCTTTTGATACTACACTTAATAGTGTTGATTTTCCAACGGATGGAAATCCTACCAGCCCTACATCCGCTAATACCTTCAGTTCCACCTGAACATCAAGCTCCTGTCCTGGTTCCCCAAGTTCACTGTATTGTGGTGCAGTATTTTTACTGGATTTAAAATGGAAATTTCCACGTCCGCCTTTACCGCCTTTTGCAACAATTTCCTTTTGACCTTTTCTAGTCAGATCCGCAATGATTCTTCCGGTTTTTGCGTCTTTTACAAGTGTTCCAAGTGGTACTTTGATGACACAGTCTGATCCATCAGCACCATGCATCTTTTTGGTTTTTCCATTACCGCCATTTTCCGCAGCCATTTTTTTATTATAACGAAGATCCAATAATGTCGTTTTTCCTTCATCTACCATAAAAACGATATCACCACCGGCTCCGCCATCACCACCGCTTGGTCCGCCATATGCTACATATTTCTCTCTACGGAATGCCACAATGCCATCTCCGCCTTTTCCTGCTTTTACATGCACCTTGACTCTGTCTACAAACATACACGACACCTCCTTACTATTCTGTCCAAAAATAAAATCCCCAATCGGGGATTTCTTACATTAAGCTGCTGGATATACAGACACTTGTTTTTTGTCTTTACCTAAACGCTCAAATTTAACAACACCATCCACTTTAGCGAATAATGTGTCATCTCCACCTTTGCCTACATTTGTACCTGGGTGAATTTTTGTTCCACGCTGACGGTAAATGATTGAACCTGCAGTACAGTGCTGTCCATCAGCAAGTTTCGCACCAAGACGTTTAGATTCTGAATCACGACCATTCTTAGTAGAACCTACTCCCTTTTTAGATGCAAACAACTGAATATCTAATACGAATTTCATAATCACACCTCCTGTTCGATTATTGTGATATATTGACTATATGTTTCTTGTAAAGTCTTTAATTGATATATCAGAGCCTCCAATAGTATCTGATTATGATCACAGACTTTTTTAACCAAAATTTCCACGTGTCCTTTCTTCATTAGAAAGTCACATGTTTCGGGGGCCATTTCACCTAAAGCATTCATCATTCCAACAACAACACTACTTGCTCCAGCACATACCAGATCTTGTCCTTCTTCGGCAAAATCCGCATGTCCCTTCATCGTAAGTGATATCACTTTGTTTTCTTTATGCTTTACATTGACCTTTACCATAAATTAAGCCTCGATTGATTCGATAGTTAATTTTGTGTATGGCTGACGGTGTCCCTGTTTACGGTGAGAGCTACCTTTTTTAGCTTTGTATTTGTAAACGATAATTTTCTTAGCTTTACCCTGTTTTTCAACCTTAGCATTAACCTTCACACCTTTTACGTATGGAGTACCAACACGAGTTGTTCTATTTGAATAAGCTACTACTTTGTCAAATACTACTGAATCTCCTTCCTGAACATCCAGTTTTTCAACAAAGATTACAGATCCTTCTTCAACTTTGATCTGCTTTCCACCTGTTTCGA
This sequence comes from Absiella sp. AM29-15, assembly GCF_003434225.1. Lineage (NCBI taxonomy): Bacteria > Bacillati > Bacillota > Erysipelotrichia > Erysipelotrichales > Erysipelotrichaceae > Amedibacterium > Absiella sp. AM29-15. The sequence continues at coordinate 27,309 of NZ_QVFL01000004.1, read as the reverse complement.
TAATTGCGTACATAATCGCACCTCCTTCTTGTTTTAAGACTCGCCAAATAAGGTGATGAATATCATACTTAATACCTTATGATGAGCGGTTGTAAATCCAATTAGGACATACAACACGTAGTATATTACCATATTTGTTCACATAACGCAAGGTAATTTTTGCATTTTTTCATGTGAAATTCCCCATTATACGCACTTTTTTATAATTTTTAAAACTCCAGGATCATATCATACCAAACAGCATTCCCATGTGTAGAATCACTGATTCCCATATTGCGATATCCAAAGCTTTCATAAAAACCAATCAGATGTTTTTTACATGTTAAAATCAAGCCTTTTCTTCCCTCTGCTTTTGCCTTTTTTATGAACGCATGCATGAGCAGTTTGGCATAACCCTGGTGTTGATAATCAGGATGTACATCTAATCCAAATACGCTTTGATAATCTCCATGGGGATCATGTTTTTGCGCATCAGCATATAAATCATCTGTAATGGTTTTTTGATTTGTGATACAGCCATTGATCATGCCGATGATATTTTCTTCAACTTCTAACAATAGAAAGCTGTTTGGAAATGTCTGTATCCTTTGTTTAAGCGAACTTTCATCAGCAGCTTCCTCTTTGGGAAAGCATAGTGCTTCAAGGGAAGCTGCAGCGGATAAATCCTGTGGTGTTACTTCTCTAATCATTCTATCTTACCTTTCAATTTTCGTCAGTTTTTTTACAAGACAGGAATTTTCTTTATCAATCACACCTTCTACATAAAGATAGTTTCCTTTTACCAGATTTTTTTCATGTACCTCGTATATATTCGGCATGCATACCAGATCGAATTTTCCTGTTTCGTCATTTACTGCCACAAACATCATCATATGCCCGTTTTTCGTACGAAATGGCTTGCATTTTTCTATCTGACAGATAAACTTCACATACCCTCGCCTTTCTTTAAAGAATACGATAGGGCGAAGCTGTGGATCGATTTTGTTTCTTAATTCTTCAATTGGATGTGTTGTCAGATAAAAGCCAAGGTATTCTTTTTCTTTTTCTGCACGAACAGATGTATTTTCTTTTAGATATGTCATGGCTGGTTTACTAACAAGATCAAAATCCAATAATATTTGATCTTCATCTTCGATTTTTACCAAGTCCCCATAACGAATTGCGTCATCCAGACTTGCGACCATGGAAACACGGTTGATTTTAAAATCATCCAGTGCGCCTGCATGAATCAATGCTTCCATCGTTTTTTTATTGATACGATATTTCATCATGCGTGCCACAAAGTCAAAGAAATCTAAATAAGGACCATGTTTTTTTCGTTCCTCGATAATTGGCTGTGCTACTGTTCTGCCAATTCCCTTGATTCCAATAAGTGGATAGCGCAAAGCATCCTGTTCAATATGATACGTCAACTCACTTGTATTGACATTTGGCAACAGAATTTTAATATTTCTTTTCTTTGCCTCAAATACATAAGCGTTGGTTTTACTATCAGCCCCAATCACACTGTTTAATAAGCTGTTAAAGAAATATAAAGGATAGTTGGCTTTTAAATACGCCAGCTGATAAGCAATCATTCCATATGCCACACTGTGAGAACGGTTAAATCCATAATTGGCGAATTTCATAATCAAATCATATACATGCTGTGCCAGCTGCAAGGTGTAGCCTTTTGAAACAGCACCCTTGATAAAATCTGCTTGTAATTTGATTAATTCATCACCTTTTTTCTTACTGATTGCTTTTCTTAAGTTATCAGCTTTCCCGAGTGAAAAACCTGCCATCTTTGTGGCTACCTGCATGATTTGTTCCTGATAGATCATAATGCCATAGGTATTTTCAAGAATGGGTTTAAGATCTGGATGGATATAATCGATTTTTTCTGGATGTTCTCTGCGGTCTAGATATTCTGGGATATTTTCCATTGGACCTGGTCGATATAAAGCTATCGTTGCGACAATATCTTCAAAGTTACGAGGTTTCATCTTACGAATCAAATTTTTCATTCCATCACTTTCCAGCTGAAATACCCCGATGGTATCCACATCACGAATCAATTGATATGTCAATGCATCATCTAACGGTATCTTCATGATTTCTAGTTTTTGCGCTGCTGTTTCATTGATATGATGAACGATTTCATCAATAATCGTCAGATTGCGCAATCCTAAAAAGTCCATTTTGATCAGGCCCAGTTCCTCGAGATATTCCATGGTAAACTGACTGGCCCGTACGCCTTCATCCACATCAATCAGTGGGCAGACATTGTCAATATTTTCATTTGATAAAATGATACCAGCAGCATGTAAAGATGCATGTCTTGGCAATCCTTCCAGGCGCAAAGCTATGCGGAATAATCGTTTATATTTTTCTGATGAATTGATGCGTTCTTTGAATTTTGCACTTTCTTCATATGCACCTTTTAATGTGATTTTTAAACGGTTTGGTACCAGCTTGCATAAGATATCAATTTCACGTAATGGAAAATCCATCGCTCTGCCTACATCACGCAACACCTGCTTTGCGGCAAGTGTATTGAATGTGATAATATGTGCTACACGATGTGCGCCATATAACTGTGTTACATAATCAATGACTTCATCACGCCGGTTATCTGGAAAATCGGTATCAATATCAGGCATGGATACACGCTCAGGATTCAGAAACCGTTCAAACAAGAGATGATATTTGATAGGATCGGCATGGGTAATGCCCAAACAATAGGCCACAAGAGATCCGGCTGCACTGCCTCGGCCAGGACCGATATAGATATCCTGGGTTTTCGCAAAACGGATAAAATCCCATACAATCAAAAAGTAATCTGCATAATGCATAGAGATGATGACATCTAATTCATAATTTAAACGCTCGATATATATTTTGGGAATGGATTGAAAATTCATACGCTTCGCTAATCCCTTATGACATAACTGACGTAAAAATTCTTCACTGCTGATGCCATAACGATTGGAGAACTCTGGCAGAACAGCTTTTTTCAGATTCATTTGCACATTGCACATCATTGCGATTTCTTCTGTCGCAATCAATTCTTCATCATCATATAAGGCTTTCATTTCATCAGGTGAGCGAAAATATCGTCCAGAACTGCTGTTTAATGTTTTATCATCTAAGGATTTTCCTTGATCAATGGCACATAAGGTACGATAGCATTCTTCATCCTGCATATCTTCATAATACACGCGTGATAATGCCGCAAAAGGAATCCCGACTTCACGACAGATTTCTTTTAAAATCTGATTTTTCTTTTTTAAAAGACCAGAATCATTTCGGGCAATGGATACATAAAAGCTCACAAAATATTGTGTACAGGCATGTAGATATTCTTTTAAACGATCTCTTTTCTCCTGTAACAGCATGGTTTCCATTGCATCACTGTCCCCACCAGTTAATACAACGCAATCCTTTGTATAAGTGCTTAAGTGTTCAATATCAATTATTTCATGTTCTTCTGTATTCAAATATGTAGATAATTTTAATAAGGACACATATCCTTCATCATTTTTCGCAAGCAGGACAAAATTGAAGACATCGTCATCGTATAAGGCATCTACTTCCAGCCCAAAGATTGGTTTTATGCCCTCTTTTTGGCAGGCATGATAAAATGACATTGCGCCATGCATAACGCCTTTATCACAAAGCGCCACTGCATCATAGCCATGTTTTTTTGTATTTTTTATAATTTTATCAATGGTCAGTGTACTGTTTAATAATGTATAACAGCTTCTGACATGTAAATGTACGCTCAATGTCTTCACCTCACTCTTATTGTAACATAATTCGCAAGATTATGTATACTTTACGCTTCTTTTTTGATATATTCTAAAAAAGCAGGGATATCTTCTATGATCACATCTGCGCCGGCTTCTTCAAATTCTGTTTTGTTACCATAGCCATATAAAACCGCAATACAAGGTAATCCATTTTCTTTTGCGCCAAGGATATCATGTTTACGATCACCAACCATGATAGCATCTTCTTTTTGAATGCCATGTTTTTTTAAGGCATAGGCAATGACATCACCTTTTTTACTGCGTGTACTATCCATACTTGCGCCACAAATATCTTCAAAATATTCTCCTAATTGAAAGTGTTCCATAATCTGTTTGGCAAATACTTCTGGTTTACTGGTTGCGACATAGCATTTCTTTCCCTGATTCTTTAATGTTTGTAGAAGTTTTGTGATGCCTTCATATACCTCATTTTCAAACAAACCGGTAACTGAAAAGTATTCACGATAATATGTGATTGCTTTCTCTGCATCTTCTTTACTCATATGGTAATATTCCATAAAGCTGTCTAATAAAGGCGGTCCGATAAAGATACACAGATCATCCAGATGAGATACATGAATATCAAATTTGGATAAGGCATACGCAACTGATTTTGTGATTCCCTGTTTTGGATCTGTCAGGGTACCGTCCAGATCAAATAAATATACTGATTTCATAAGTTTTTTCCTTTCTTCTGATATAAGAAAAGGGCAAAAATCTGCCCTTTTATGCTTCATTGATACGATCAAGAATTTCTTGAATGATCGTTTGAATTTCTTCATCATCAAGATTTTTTACACCACATGCGAATCGGTGTCCACCGCCATGATGCTTCATTGCGATATCGTTGATGGTTATGTTTCTTGAACGAAGACTTCCGTTGTATCGTTTGATTCCCTGTTCATCAATTTCTTTTTCCACGAATAGTGCCCATGCTTTAAAATCATAAACTCCACCGAATACAAACACTTTTTCTTTTGCTTCATTAAAGGATAAGCCAAAGCGTTCATAGTCTTCTTTGTGAACGATGATATATGCTAACTGGCCACCTGCCACCTGGCAGTTGGAACGCAAGAAATTTTCATAATGAAACTGTTGTAACGATGTAGAGAAGTTTTCTTCATTAGAACGCTGTACATCCACCCCACAGGATAACAGATATGCGCCTGTGGAAAGGGTTTGAGGTGTAGTGGAAGGAATAGAATAACGTAATGTATCCGCAATCAAACCACTATATAAATATTGTGCAGCAGTTTTTGATAACGTCATGCCTTCTTTCAAAAACATGGTTGCCAAGATTTCACAGGTAGCCCCTGCCATATCTTCAATATATTCTTCATCCGCAAATTTTTCTACGAAAATATGGTGATCGACTTTTAAGCGATATGCAGCAGTCTTCCATCTTCCATCATCAATTCTACTGCCATTGGCAGTATCTAATATGATTGCTAATGATTGCTTCACAATTTCATCATCTACAATATCACTCTCAGGAAAATTTGAAACTTTACTGCCATCATCATTTCCTAAAGCATATACCTTTTTTTCAGGGTATGTATCATTGATCCATTGTTTTAGTCCATATTGTGAACCAAGTGCATCTGCATCAGGTGAAACATGACGGTATATGGTAATGATATCATAGTCTTTGATTAGTTCTAATATTCGATTCATTATGCATTCATTAAACGGTAAGTATCACGAGCAATCATCAGTTCTTCATTCGTAGGGATCAACCATACCTGAATGTTACTGTCTTCTGTTGAAAGCAGAACTTCTTTGCCTCTGGATGTTGCGTTTAATTCCTGATTTAATTTTACACCAAATGCTTTTTCTAAACGAGCACAGATCAGTTTACGCATATTTGTATCATTTTCACCAATACCACCTGTGAATACGATTGCATCTGCACCACCTAATTGTGCATAATATCCACCAACTACATTGATTACACGGTTTACATAAACTTCTGTTGTTAAGATTGCGGCAGGATTTCCTGCTTTACAAGCATCTTCGATATCACGTGCATCTGAGCTAATGCCGCTTACACCTAACATACCTGATTTCTTATTCATGACATCATCCATTTCATCTGGTGTCATACCTGTTTTCTTCATCAAATACGTAACGATTGCTGGGTCGATATCTCCACATCTTGTACCCATCATAACGCCTGCAAGTGGTGTGAATCCCATAGAAGTATTCACAGATTTACCACCATCTACCGCTGTGATGCTTGCGCCATTTCCTAAGTGACAGGTAATGATTTTTGTATCTTCAATGTTTTTATTCATCAATTCAGCACAACGCAAGGATACATATTTGTGACTAGTACCGTGGAAGCCATAACGACGTACTTTATAGTTTTCGTAATATTCCATTGGTAATGGATAGATATAGCTTTCTTTTGGCATTGTCTGATGGAAAGCTGTGTCAAATACAAATACATGTTTGCAATTTGGCAGATTTTCCTTAAATGCGTTATATCCAATAAGTCCTGCTGGATTGTGTAAAGGCGCTAAGTCATTTAATGAAGCAAACTGTTCTACTACTTCATCTGTAACAGGTACTGATTCTTTGAAGATTTCACCACCGTGTACTGCACGATGACCAGCACCAACGATTTCATCTAAGCTTTCTACGATTTTGTATTCTACAAGTGCTTCCAGTAATAACGCAACTGCTTTTGTGTGATCTGGGATTGGTAATGTTTTCTTGATCTTTTCACCATTTACCTTGATGGTAAACATTGCGTCCTCGAAACCGATTTTTTCTACGATTCCACTTGTCAAGACTTCTTCGCTTGGCATTTCAAATAACTGAAATTTTAATGATGAACTTCCTGCGTTCACTGAAATAATTTTTGCCATAATTTCCTCCTGATTTATTCGATTCTTTCCAATTCTTCTATCAATGATAGAACGTTATCGTTTCCGACCGTTTTTATTTTATCATAAATTTGACGTCTTGTTTCATAATTCTTCACAAGATGCAGTTTTTTTTCGTAATCCAATAGGATTTTTTCGCTTCGCTTCACATGATCGCTTACTGCTGCTCTGGATATATGTAGTGTTTCACTGATTTCAGAAAGTGAAAAATCCTCTTTGAAATACAGCGACATAATCTCTTTTTGTTTATCCGTTAGTAGATTTTCATAAGCATCCAGTAAAGCATTCATTTCTTCCGTCTGCTCAATCATCCTCTAACAAATCCTCACAGATGCCATACAGATAGGAATCAATATCAAATGGGCGTAAGTCATCTTCTTTTTCACCCAAGCCGATGTATTTAACAGGCAAGCCTAATAAATCACGTATCGCAATAACGATACCGCCTTTGGCAGTGCCATCCATCTTTGTTAAAATGATGCCGGTCACATTGGTTGTTTCTAAGAATATCTGTGCCTGTGAGATTCCATTTTGACCTGTTGTCGCATCTAATACTAGCCACACTTCATGTGGTGCCCCTGGAATTTCACGTTCACAAACACGACGCATTTTTTCCAGTTCCTTCATCAAATTGGCTTTGTTCTGTAAACGACCAGCTGTATCGCCAATCAATACATCCATCTGGTGTTCCTTGGCATAGCGACAGGCATCTACTAAGGTTGCACTAGGATCGCCACCTTCTCTGCCTTTGATACATGGAACATTTAATTTATCTGCCCATTTGGCTAATTGATCGATGGCACCGGCACGGAAAGTATCCGCAGCAGCCAGCACAACGCTTTTGCCTTCTTCCTGAAACTGTTTGGTTAGTTTTGCGGTCGTCGTCGTCTTTCCACTGCCATTGACACCAACCATTAAAATCACGGTAGGACCATCACTATTTTCATGAAATGGTTCATCTTCTTTTTCACAATACATATCATGCATGACTTCAATCAGACATTCGCTGATTTCATGGAAGCCTTTCAATTTTTGATCCATGGCACGATTTTCTACTTCATCCACGATTTTTTGAGCGGTCTTGATTCCGATATCCGCTTCCAAAAGCACGATCATCAATTCTTCAAGAAATTCTTCATCTACACCGCTGAAGCCTAATGCCAGCCGGCGTATCCTTTCAGAAAAGGATTTTTTGGTTTTATCCAGTCCACTTAAATAACGGTCCTGGTCTTTTTCCTGTTTACCGGAAAATGTTTTTTTCAATTTTGAGAATATACCCATTATGCTTCCACCTCTTCTTTCTTGTCCACCATATTGATGGCATCCTGTAATTTTACCTTTAACAGCTGGGAAACACCGTTTTGCTGCATGGTTACCCCATATAAAGCATCACATTGTGCCATGGTTCCCGGACGATGGGTCACAACGATAAACTGGCTTTCCCCGCGAAACTGGGTAATATATTTTGCGAATCGTTCTACATTTGCCTGATCAAGAGCTGCCTCGACCTCATCAAAGATACAAAGCGGCATCGTTCTGGCTTTTAAAATAGAGAACAATACACATATCGCAATTAATGATTTTTCACCACCGGAGAATAAACGGATATTCTGCACTGTCTTTCCTGGCGGACGTACTTCAATATCAATTCCGGTATTTAAGATATCACTTGGATCTACCAAAAACAATCTTGCACTTCCCCCGCCAAACAATGCACGAAATACATCATTTAATTCGTTATTGATCTTATCAAACATCTCTTTAAATTGATGAATCATAATTTCATCCATCTCATCAATGGCAACCATGATTTTATCTTTTGCCGCTATCAAATCGGCTTTTTGTTTTGTCAGGAATTCATAACGTTCATTGATTTCTTTATATTGCTGTGGCGCATCTAGATTGACATTTCCAAGGGATGCGATTTCCTGACGCAACTCTTTTACACGAATACGTGCTTCTTGCATATCGGTATCCATCTTTTGAGATTGCGCATATTCAAAAGTCATCTCATATGTTGCGCTTAAGCGCTCCATACTGGTTTCTAAACGTGTTTCTGCTTTTGCCTGGGATACTTCGATATCACGCATATCATTTTGAATGACATTTAATTCCCTGCGCAGTGCTCTTACCTGTTGTTCCTTGCGTTCAACCTCATTGCCGACTTTCATACGGCGTTCCCGCTTGCTTTTGATTGAAGAACTAACTTCATCGATCATACTGTGTGCTTTGCTTAAACGAACAATCAAATCATCTTCCATCAATTCAGAATCAACACCTTTATCTTCATCTGGCGCAACACTTTCATATTCTTCTTTTAAATGCTCCAGTTTTGACCATTTGGCTTTTACAATTGGATCAAGTTTTGCCAAAGATATCTGTATCTGGACACTTTGTGCATTGATTTGATCCTTTTTGGATTGTAACGCTGATAATTGTACTTTTAACTGATCTGTTTTTAGACGCTGTCCTTCCAGACTTTGCATCACACTGTTTAATTCTTTCTGGATCGTCAGTGGTGTTGCATTGTTTTTCTGTTTACCACCTGTCATACTACCGCCTCGATTGACGATATCCCCTTCCAGGGTAACGATTTTATATCCATATTTCAGCATCTTTGCGATTTCATTGGCATTGACAAGGTTATCGACGATAATCACATTGCCAAACAAAGAATCACGCAAATCATTAAAACGTTCTTCATTCTCCACAAATTCACTTGCGACACCCAAAAAGCCTTTCAGATTCTGGGCTAACATATAATGTTCTTTCATCATACGACGAGGGCGCATGACTGATAATGGCAGAAAAGTAGCACGTCCACTTTGATTCTTTTTCAAAAAGGATATCGCATGGCGAGCACTTGCCTCATCCTTTGTGACAATATGATACATTGCGCCTGCCAAAGCATTTGATATTGCGGTTTCATAATTGGTCTGTGGTTTAAATATCTGGGATACCACACCTTCAATTCCCTGTAATGTATTTCTGGCTTCCAAAATAGAACGTACCGCCTGTTGGTGATTAAATGGCTGACGTGCCAGATTTTCTAATACATCTTTACGATTTTCCAAACGATTTAAAATCGCAGAAGCCTGTTGGTTTTCACTTAAGCTGAAGCTGATATCACTTTCTACTTTTGAAAGTTCTTCTTTCTTTAACGCAAAATCCGTTTCCAGATCCTGTAAACGTTTCCGACGGTCTTCATATTCAAAGCTTGCTTCTTCCACCATGGCTTTTAATTCTCTGGCTTTTTCTGCATTGCTTGCGGATTCTAAAGCATATTTACGCTTTTCATCCATCTCAATTTTTCGTGTTTCTAACAGCCGTACCTCTTCATTTGCTTTTGTGAAGCGTTCTTGTAGCTTATTGACTTCACGATCCAGCTGATACATCTCATTACGTAGTTCATTAATTTTATTGTCTTCTACCTGAATCGTAGTTTCATGCATTGCTTTTTGTGTATCCATATCAAATGCCTTTTTCTTCAGCTCATCGATATCTTCACTCAGCTTTTCAATCTCATCTACCAGAACACTGACTTCAATAACTTCCAGTTCTTTTTTCTTTTCCATATATTGTTCGGCTTTTTTAGCCTGACGTTTTAAAGGATTTACCTGGCGTTCTAATTCCACAATAATATCCTCTAAACGCATCAGATTTTCCTGTGTACGATTCAGTTTTGATAAAGATTCATTCTTTCGTTTTTTATATTTTGCAACACCTGCCGCTTCTTCAAACAGCGCACGGCGTTCTTCTGGTTTTGCATCCGCAAAAGCTGAAATATTTCCCTGTGATATGATCGATAATGAATCACGTCCAAGTCCGGTATCCATAACCAGATTGACGATATCTTTCAAACGACAAGGTGCCTTATTGATAAAATATTCCCCTTCTCCACTTTGACGATGCAGCTTTCTAGTAACTTCTACTTCTTCAAAATCGACATTCAATATATGTTTTGAGTTATCAAAGACAAGTGTGACTTCTGCCATATTGACCGCTTTACGCTGGGTGGAGCCACTAAAGATTACATCGCTCATACTGCTTCCACGAAGTGATTTTACACTTTGCTCCCCTAGCACCCAGCGAATGGCATCATTGATATTGCTTTTTCCGCAGCCATTAGGGCCTACGATACCAATCACATCACTGTCAAAATTGATAACGGATTTATCCGCAAAGGACTTAAATCCTTGTAATTCTATCCGTTTTAAAAACATTCGGATCTTCCTTTCATGATCAATTGACCTAGTTTTACATTCCGTTTTATTATATCATAGTTTTTTGTATGAAAGAAGTCTATCGCAAGAAAACTGCCATAAAACTATCGCAAGAAAACTGCCATAAAACAAAAGAAGCCGCATATTCATGGCTTCTTTTCATCACTATCCTAATAAAGATTTAGCGAAACGTATAGCATTAGCGATATCTTGTTCGTTTGGATGATGAATTCCTTCTTCATAAGCTTCTAACTGTGCTTTTAAATGAATATCATCCGGTGTCTTCTTTAACATTTCACGATATCGTTCCATTGTTTTTTCGCCAACGCTGCCCTGGCATAAGAAATGTCCGATTACATGAACACCCTGTGCCTGTTCTTCAACCTTCGCTTTTACCATATCATAATATTTTGTGTTTTCTTTTGCACCCAATGTGCCAAACAATGCAACTTTCTTATCCATCATGTGTTTTAATACTTCTTTACTCTTATCATCGCAAACACCTTTATCAACCCAGTATCCGATCATAAAGAAATCGAAGTTATCCATCATGGATACACGGAATTCATCCACAGAAATTATTTCTGTATCTTCCATTTCGTTCGCAATCGCCTGCGCAAGTTTTTTGGTATTACCTGTAAGTGAAGAATAAATTACCAGAGTTTTCATACGTAACGCTTCCTTTCTATTTCACTGGTACAATTGTAGCCAACCCGCCAAGACTTGTTTCTTTTAATTCAATAGCAAGTTTTTTACCTGTATAGTTCATGGTGTTGACCACCATGTCAAAGCTGACTTTATGATCTCTTAGACCATTTAATCCTTTCGCAAGGATTGCTGCATCCACAGAACGTAAAACACCGACAGCATTTCGTTCGATACATGGGATCATCACATATCCGCCAACTGGATCACATGTTAATCCTAAATGATGCTCAATACCGATTTCCGCAGCATATTCAATCTGTGCACTGTTTAATCCATGAAAATATGCCACCATGGCAGCACCCATACTGACCGCAGCGCCAATCTCTGCCTGGCAGCCTCCCTGTGCACCTGATATCGTCGCATTCTCTTTGATCAAATTGCCAAATAATCCAGCAATCTTTAACCCATTGCGCATTGCTTCTTTAGAGTAACCCAGATTACGATGATAATAATAGACAAGGGATGGCATGATGCCACTGCTTCCAAGGGTTGGTGCTGTAACGGTAACATTTCCGCTTGCATTTTCCTCACTTGCGGCATAGGCATATGCACTTAACAACAGCTTTTCTTTTTCAATGGCACTCTTACAGCTGTCTGCCTTTGCTTTTAAATCCCCTGCAACACGTGTCAAATGCAGACTACCTGGCAATTCTCCAACCTTGGATAATCCACGATCCACAGTTTCTAACATCGTTGTCATAATTTCATCCATGTAATCATCTAATGGATCATATTTATTTACATATTCCCACAACTCCATATGATATTGGTCACAATAATCCAGAATATCTTTTAATGTATGATGTGGATATACATCTTTACCTTCTGTTTTTTCCTGTCCTTCAATGCGAATGGCACCACCGCCAATGGAATAAACGATCCATTCTCCAAGATTTTGATCCTGTGCATCAAGTGCAATCAACTTCATTGTGTTGGGATGTTTTAAATCATGTCCGGTTTTGAAGAATACAGAACAATTTTTGGGCTTCATGGTTTCAATGATAATGTAATCCGTCAAGTGTCCTTTTCCCGTCAATGACAAAGATCCATAAAGCTCTACTTCAAAATGATCTGCTTGTGGAAATGCTTCTTTAAACAGTTTACTGGCCCTTTGTGGCCCTAATGTATGTGAAGATGAAGGACCTGGTCCTATCCTGTACAGCTCTTTTAATGATTTCATATCTATATACGATCTCCTTGCAATTCTAATAAAAACATCTCAAATCCCAGTTTTTTATCCAGCTGTCCACCCTTCATTTTCTGATCAAGAACAGCTAATTTAGAAAGGATATGAAGCAAATAAGGTGTGGATAGTTTTCTTGCATTCTGCATGGTTATCTGCACACGGTAAGGATGTGCGCCAAGCTTGGAAACAATCATATCTTTTCCAGCTCCCTGATCCATGAGCACTTTTACCTGATACAGAAAGCGAAACTGTCCTGCGAGTAAAGCAGTCAGATAAATGGCGTCTTTATTTAATACACAAAGGTCATACCATAAGCTGAACGCTTTTTTTAAATCACGATCAACGACTGCATTCACCAGCTGAAACACATCATCCTCTAATGGACGATTAACCAGCTGTTCCACAACGCTGACATCGATTACACCACCAAATAACTCCAGTTTTTCCATTTCTGCTTTGATACTACGAATATCCAAAGGAAGCCGTTGATCCAGTTCTAAAAACGCATTTGGTTCCACAGAAAGATTTCGACGTTTGATTTCTTCCCGTATATAGTTTTGTTTACCTAAAGCATCCAGTCGGTGAAACTGTAATACTTTACAGGTCTTTTGCATCTTTTTTACGATCTTCTTTCTGGCATCCATTTTCTCAAAACTGCCAGTAAATATCAATATCGTAGATTCCATCGGGGCATCCAGATATTTATCCAGCAAAGAGATATCCATGTCCGTATCATTCACAGTAGATAAAAAATTGGCATTTCGGACAAGAATGACTTTTTGTTCAGCAAAGAAAGGAATCGTTGTCGCATCTTCCATAATGGTCTGCATATCACTTTGCAAAGCATCATACGTGATCATATTCAGATCATCCTTCTCAATGTGATGCTGTTTTAAGATACGCGATAATGCGCTTTCTAATTCATATTGTTCTTCACCATATAACACATAATTCATTCTTATCACCTAATTTATTATAACATCATGAACCCAAATACTCCATCATTTCTTTTGTTCATTTTGTGTGTTTTCAAAGATATGGTGGATACAGCCAAACTCACGATCCGCTGTTTCAAAATATGTAAGAACTCCCTGGAAACGAATCGATATACCACCTTGCTTTTTTGTGATCAAAGGATAGACATGTTCCTTTTTCAAAAGATCCAATACTTCTTTATGCGGATGGCCATAACGATTGTTTCTGCCAGCGGATATCAATGCGAGTTTTGGGCGATAATGATGGATAAAAGAGGGTGATGAAGCGGTATTAGAACCATGATGTCCTAATTTTAATACATCAACTTTTAAATCAGCATACTCCTTTAAAATGGCAGCTTCTGCGCCATATCCAGCATCTCCCATAAACAAATATCCAACATCATACATTTCAAAATATGTAATGATACTGTTTTCGTTGGCATCTTTCCCAATATAGTCCTGAATCAGAAAATGAAATGGGACACCTGAAACTTCAATATCTTTTTGTTTTTCTGTAATGATTTTATGTATGGGAATCAGTTTTTTCAGCTCTTTTACTCCCCCACTATGATCATAATCCTCATGTGTAACGATGAGTGCATCAATCTTATGTATACCACGTTTTTGCAGGACAGGTAAAATGATGTCTTTAGGTATATCTTTATATAGACTGCCCATTGCGTCAATCATAATTACCCCCTGATGAAATGGCAGTGTGATCACTGTACAATCCCCCTGTCCCACATCGATCATATAAATCTCCCCAAAAGGATTCAGATAACAGCCAAACTGTGAAAATAGCAATAATAAAGCAAATTTCACAAATGGATACTTTTTATCTTCACTGATGTATCTTACAAGTGCATAACCCCATGCCACAAGCCACCAAAGGGCTGGCACATACCAGAAAGTGAAATGAAAAGATGAAAGATATTCCAGACTTCTGACTCCCATAGACAATAAAACGGAAGGAATCGGTAAAGCAATCATCAGGACAGCCAGCAAATACAAGCATGCGGACAGATAACGAAAAATCGAAAACAACAGGATAGATACAATATCGATCTTTTGCATACAAAAAAATTGAATCGGGATCAACACAAGCAATGATATGACCTTTTTCTTTCGTTTTTGTAGCTGAAAAACAGATACCAGATAAAACGCCACAGGTATGAGAAATGATAATTCAAGTGCCATGTATGGGGCAATCATAAGAATTAAAAACATACTACAGCCTAGCCGATCCTTCATATCCATATGAGGAAATAAGAAACGAATCAATTGAAAACTGAGGACACGAAGCATTGTAGGGGATAAAACAGTTGCGTAAGCATGTATGCCCATACCAAAGAAACAAAGTAATTCCAACGTCTGTTTTTCAAAGAATAATGACAAGAAAGAGCGTATCATCTGCCAAAGGGTTGTGATATGCATTCCACTTGATGTGATAAGATAACTTTCCTCCTCTTGCCGGATACCAAAGAGCATAGAATTTAATAAAGAACGTGTTGTTTCATCTTTTGACTGGATATAGCGATAAAGATCATGTGATAAACCTGTTCCCTCTTTTATGACTTCGTAATTCTTCACATCAACCGCATATTGAATATTTCTGTTTTTACACCACGCAGGAAAATAAAATTCTGGAGGATTATGTACGCCATCGATCAATTCAAAATTGCCTTGTACTTTTATTACATCCTGAAAAGATACGTCTTTTACATTGTATAAAAGAACTTTTTGATGATCACATTCTCCAATCATATAAGAGCTTTTGATTTCCTGAATCGTGATGATCTTACTTGTTGGCATTTGCTGGGTATGTGGTTGGATACGAAATATCGCGCCTATCAAAAGGATAAGAAACAATATATGTCCCTTTTGAAAATGGCGAAAATGAAACACACACGCAACAAACGTTAAAAATATAGAAGCTAACAGGGATTGGGATATGATCATCCCCCAGATCAGCAATGATAAAAACAACCAGCTTTGTTTCATAGGCAGATCATATTCTGTATTTTCGCATACATGGCATCTCCGATACCCTTTACTTCTTTAATTTCTTCTAAACTTTGAAAAGGTTTTTCCATTCGATAAGCAACAATACGTTTGGCTATCGCAGGTCCAACGCCCGGTAAACTGTCTAATTCCTCTTCACTTGCGGAATTAATGGAAATAAGTGCTGTTTCTTTTATCTCTGGAATCACTAAGACGCTTTCATCAGGAAGATCCAAGCTTAAGTTTAAAGACGAGGTATCTGCATTATCTAAACAGCCTTGCGCTTTTTTTAAAATATCTTCTACACTTGCATGGACATCTACCTCATACACACCTGGTGCTTGGATTGCACCCTTGACTTCAATACTTTTTGTTTTAGATTCATATTGTGACATATCCACAAATTGATATCTGGAACAAAGTAATAATACAAAAAACAAAACGACCATCATTTTCTTCATAAAAAAAAACACCTCCTATGTATATATATACGTAAAAGGGAGGTGAAAATCCTAAAAAAAATCCGATTTTTTCGGATTTTTTATTTTAAAGCAATAATTTTTACATCATATGGTTCTTCAACGTTCTCAATGGTAACGATGTCACCGGCTTTATTATCCATCAATGCAGAAGCAAGTGGTGTGATATTACTCAATTTTCCATTTAATGGATCTGATTCGATAGAACCTACAATGGTATATGTTTCTTCTTCATTTGTATCCATATCAAGGATTGTCACGGTAGAACCTAAGGTTACGGTTTTGTTTGCGACAGATGATTTGTCTTCACTGATGATTTCAGCTTTGGCAATCATAGATTCCAATTCACGAATTCTTGCTTCTACACGAGCCTGGTGATCACGGGCTGCATCATAGTCAGCATTTTCACTCAAGTCACCCTGTGCACGTGCTTCCTGTAATTCACGAATAACTTCATCACGTACAACATGAATCAGATTATCCTGTTCTTTGACTAATTCATCATAACCTTCTTGCGTTACTAAAAATTTTTCCTCAGCCATAATTGTTATTTCACTCCTATCGCATGGTATTATACCATGTTTTTCTTAATTATACTACTAATTTTTGTGATCAGAAGATCGATTGCGACCAAGTTATGGCCACCTTCGGGAATAATGATATCTGCATAGCGTTTGCTTGGTTCCACAAAGCGTTCATGCATCACACGAACCGTAGTACTGTATTGTTCTATCACAGAATCAAGGGTTCTTCCTCGTTTTTTAACATCACGTTTTAATCGCCTGATCAAACGGACATCCGCATCTGTATCAACAAACACTTTAATATCACACAACTCACGAAGTGCTTCATCTTCTAAGATAAACAGACCTTCTAAAACGATGACATCACATGGATAAATCGTTTCTGTAAGAGCACTTCGATTATGTTCCACAAAATCATATGTTGGTTTTTCTATCATTTCTCCATGTAAAAGCGCTTGTATATGTTGAGCCAGCAAGGCATTATCAAAAGCAAAAGGATGATCGTAATTTGTCTTTATTCGTTCTTCCATCGTTTTATCACTTTGATCCTTATAGTAATCATCCTGACGAATAATGGATACCGATGCACTATCCTCAAAGATTTCTTTTAATTGCCTGGAAATGCTTGTTTTCCCAGAGGCACTGCCTCCTGCAATTCCAATCACCATTGTTTTTTTCATACCTGCCTCTTATTTACGAAGATTGTATTTATCAATATTTGCTTCCTGTTCTTCTAATGTTTTAGAATAATACACTTTGCCATCTCCATGAATATCTGCCACAAAGTACAAATAATCACTCTTAGTTGGATGTAATGTAGCAACAATTGCATCTTCCCCTGGATTTTCAATTGGACCAATTGGCAAGCCTTCATGGATATATGTATTATAAGGAGAATCAATGTTGGTATTGACTTCACAATCATCCGGACTGGTTAGTTTATCATACATTGCATAACATACCGTTACACTGGAACCTAACGTCATATTCTGATTCAGACGATTATAGAATACCCCGGCAATCATCTTCATATCTTCTGGCTTGCTTGCTTCATACTGCACAATACTTGCCATTGTGATAATATCGTGAAGACTTTTACCGCTTTGCTTGATATCATCTTTATATTTATCATAAATACTCTGGAAATGATTCAGGAATGTTTCTGTGACTTTTTTACCATCCGCATCTTTTGCGAATGTATAGGTCTGTGGAAACAGATACCCTTCCAGTTTTACCCTGACCTGATCATTTAATACATCGTCCTTTAAGAATGTGTAGGTTTTCATTAATTCTTTGATATACGCATCATCATTCCATAAAGCAATCAGATCTTCTGCTTTTAATCCCAGTTTTTTTTCAATCTCTACTGCCATATCCTTTGCCCACATGCCTTCTCTAAAAGTAATCATCACTTCATCGCCTTTGGCTTTGTTGGCATCGTTTAATACTGTCAGGATTTCTTTGGTACTCCAGCTTTTATCAAGCATAAAATTACCTGCTTTTACATCCTGCAAACCATTTAGTTTTGCATATAGCTTTGTGATCGTCGTATTGCGAATCAAATCTTTTTCTTTCAGATTTGCGGCAATCACAGACATGCCTTCTCCATTTTTGATTTCAAAAGGAACCTTTTCACTGGTTGTGGTTACAGACTTCAGATTTTGTGTATAAAACAAAAAACCTCCCAAGCCAAGTGCAACAACAATGGCAGCAATCACTGCGATAATCGCTATTTTTTTATTCTTCAGCTGCTTCTTCATCTTCTGCGAATGCTCCTATGACTTCTTCCACCATTGCCCATTCTTCATCAGTTTCGATTGGCAATAAGTTTCCTTCATCATCATAGCGGGAAGCAAATACTTCTCCATCTTCATTGTCTGGGTCTTCAAATACAACGTATTTGTTTCCCTTTTCTTCATCATCAAATGTAAACAGAATCTCCATACGTTTTTCATTTCCGTTTTCGTCTGTTACATATAAACTGCTTGTGTCTAACATTTTCTTTCCTCCTAAAATTCTTAGGGGCTTATCAAGAGCCCCTAATATTTACTATCTAAATAGCTTTGTAAAATCTGTACAGCCGCCATCTGATCAATGACTTTTTTTCGTTTCTTACGAGATACATTGCCTGCAATCAATATTTTTTCTGCCGCAACGGTGGTTAAACGTTCATCCCAAAGCACGACTTCTATACCTAGTGTTTCCAGTTTTTCTTTAAAAGCATAGCTGATTTCACCGCGAATGCCAACATCCCCGTTCATGTGTTTGGGAAGACCAAGAACAGCGGTTGTAATCTGAAATTCTTTGATGTATTTTTTTACCTGCTCAAAAGCAGAATCATAATCATCACTTTCAAAGCGAAGGGTTTCTACCGGGCGCGCAATCATGCCAAGTGCATCACTGACACTGACTCCCAGTGTTTTACTTCCTAGATCCAATCCTAATGTACGCATTATTTATCATCTTCCAGATATGCTCTCACCAGTTCTTCAATGATTTCATATCGTTCCACACTTTGAATAACCGTACGTGCATTGTTATGTGAGCTGATATATGCAGGATCATTGCTGATCAGATAACCGGCAAGCTGATTTACTGAATTATATCCTCTTTCATCCAATGCATCTTTTACTAAGCGTAATACATGCTTGATATTGTCCCTTTTTAAATCATCTGATTTAAAAGACATCGTTTCCGTAACATCTTTCATCGTATTACCTCCTTTGTTCATACCCTTATTTTAGCTTATTTTAACGCAAAATGAAACCCTTATGACAGGATATTTACAATTTCACGCATTGCATCATCAATTTTAGAAGTATCCTTGCCACCAGATTGTGCCATGTCGTTTCTTCCTCCGCCTTTACCATCACAGATAATCGCAGCACTACGTACTAAATCACCACATTTGATACCGCCTGCAACTGCTTTTTCATCTGCGCCGGCAACAAATACAACTTTATCATTTTGTACACTGCCAAGGAATACGACCACATTTTCTTTTTGTGACTTGATAGAAGATACGATATCTTTCATCGCTTTGGCATCAACACCATCTACACGTTCTACCAATACATTTCGGCCGTTTATTTCTTTACAATGATGGATCATATCATTTGCCTGTAAAGAGAACATTTTTGCCTGTAAAGCAGCAAGTTCTTTTTTCAGCTGAGCATTTTCATCTAACACCTGTACAACTTTTGTTTCAACATTGGCAATGCCTTTCATTTTTAAATCAGAAGCAATTGCATGTAGGGTATCATTTTCTTTTGCGAATTCTTCATATGCACCATATCCTGTTTTTGCGGTAATACGACGTATTCCTGAGCCGATACTTTCTTCGCTGATGATCTTGCATACACCAATTTCCTGCGTATTATTGACATGGCATCCACCACAGAATTCTTTAGATACATCACCCATGGTAACAACGCGTACCACATCTCCATATTTTTCATCAAATAAGGCTGTAGCGCCTGATTTCTTCGCTTCTTCGATTGGCATTTCCACCTTGCTTACGGCGTAGTGACCTGCGATAAATTGATTGACAATATGTTCGATTTCTTTTAATTGTGCATCGTTCACTTTTTCAAAATGTGTGAAGTCAAAACGCAGATATTCATCGCTGACAAAACTTCCTGCCTGCTGGATGTGGTTGCCAATTACTTGTTTTAATGCACTCTGTAGTAAATGTGTACATGAGTGGTTATTGGTAATGATATCACGTTTTTGATTATCTACACGCAAGGTAAAAGTATCATTGACATGCATGCTTCCAAATGCGATTTTTACTTTATGCAGGTGCTGTTTGTGAGGCGCCTTGATTGTGGTTTCTACCATTGCTTTACAATTATCGTTTTCAATTTCTCCACTATCACCGATCTGTCCACCACTTTCAGCATAGAAAACCGTTGTATCAAATACAACATCGCCCTCATCATTGATCTCATCGACTTTGACACCATCTTTGAATAAGCCGATAACTTTTGCTTCTACCACTCTTTGATCATAACCAATAAAGCTGCTTTCTAAAGTGAAATCCATCAAATCTTTAGATTGTGAAGACATAGATTGTGCATCTTCACGCGCATTACGTGCACGTTCTCTTTGTTTTTCCATTTCAGCATCAAAGCCTGCTTCATCAATTGTATAGCCGCTTTCTTCTGCGATTTCTTTGGTTAATTCTAATGGGAAACCATATGTATCATATAATTTAAATGCTGTTACACCATCGATCAGTTTATCTTGTGCATGTGCTTCCATAACATCTTTTAACAGTTTTTCACCATCAGCCAGTGTCGCATGGAAACGTTCTTCTTCAGCTTTTACCAGTTTTGCGATATAATCTAATTTTTCTTCCAGATATGGATAGTAATCTTTCATGATTTCATAAACCACTGGTACCAGTCGATACATAAATGCGCCTTCGATTTTTAACTTTTTGCCAAAACGAACAGCACGGCGCAGCACACGGCGTAAAACATAGCCACGACCTTCATTAGCAAATAATGCGCCATCAGCTAATGCAAATGTGACTGTACGGATGTGGTCTGCGATAACACGAAATGCCATCTTATGTTCTGCATCTGCATAACGACACTGTGTATATTTTTCTGTTTCATAAATAATTGGCAGGAATAGATCTGTGTCAAAGTTTGTTTCTCCACCTTGAACAAGTGCAACCAAACGTTCTAATCCCATACCTGTATCGATGTTTTTCTGTGGCAGTTCTTTATATTCGCTGCGTGGTAATTCTGGTTTACAATCAAATTGTGAGAATACAACATTCCATACTTCAATATAACGATCATTTTCCAATTCTTCAAAGAACAGACGTTCTCCCAATCCTTCAGGATCATACGCTGGTCCACGATCATAGAAGATTTCACTGTCTGGTCCTCCAGGCCCTTCTCCGATTTCCCAGAAGTTATCATCTGTTTTTAAGATATGAGATGGATCCACACCACATACCTGTGTCCAGATACGATATGCATCGTCATCATCTGTGTAAACAGATACATATAATCGCTCTTTATCAAAGCCAATCCATTCAGGGCTTGTTAGAAACTCCCATGCGAAAGGAATTGCTTCTTCTTTGAAGTAATCACCAATAGAAAAATTTCCCAGCATTTCAAAGAATGTATGATGACGTGCGGTCTTTCCTACATTTTCAATATCATTGGTACGAATAGATTTCTGTGCATTGGCAATTCTTGGACTTTCTGGTTTTACAGAGCCATCAAAATATTTCTTTAATGCTGCTACCCCTGCATTGATCCATAAAAGCGTTGGATCATCATGTGGAACAAGGGATGCGCCTGGCTCAATCATATGGCCTTTTGATTTGAAATATTCCAGAAATAACGCTCTAATCTGACTACCTGTCAACTGTTTCATAAAAATTCCTCCTTACAATAAAAAAATCGTTCCATGCATAGGAACGATAAATTGTTTTCTTACCGCGGTACCATCCTAGTTCACTCAAAAAGAGTACACCTTAATTTCTTCATTAACGCCGAAGATCCGCGTATCCACTCCCAAGCAGCCTTCCATAAGTCCTATACAAAAGCTTTCACCAACCGCTTTCTCTCTACCGTATTCTTCCTATGTACTCCTCTTGTTCATCGTGTTTTTATGCGTTTCAATTATAACAAATCCATTCTTTTTTTACAAGGATTTTCTTTCCATCCGCCCTTCCTTTTCTTCCTGTTTCATGGCTTCATCAAAATCCTGCCAGATATCATCCCATTCTCCTACCCGATCACTGGTTTTTGCATGCAGATAACTTCGTATGGCAATTTGTGCAATACTGGCAAAAATAGGAGATAAAATGACGCCAATCACCCCAAATAAAGCTTCTCCGATAAAGATGAACACAAAAGATAAAATCGGGCGTACATTCATGGTATGATTAAAAATCAAAGGTTGAATAATATTGCTTTCCAGCTGTTGAATACTCCAGACGATGGCAAATGCAAGCCATGGAAATACTGGATAGCTTAAAGCGGCCACAATAGCGATCAAGATAAGACCAAGCGTAGCGCCAACATAAGGAAATAAATTTAAAAATGCCAAAATGATTGCGTATAAAAAAGCATTGGGAAAATCAAAAAAGTATAAAGTAATGCCGACACTGATCATGATGAAGAATAAATCTAATAGCGTTCCTACCAGATACTGATAGACGATATTGCTCATCGTATGATAGAAATTAGAATACCGCTGATAATCTGTAAAAAGCTTTTTGGCACTGCGTTTCCAATAATCAAGATCTAAAGATAAAAAGAAAGCGGTGAAAAAGGCAATTCCATAATCTGTGAATGTATTCATGGTTGTTTTTAAAGAGTCAATCACAACCACATAGCCTTCCTGCACATATTTATTTTTAAAATCTTCCATATTCCCATAAACGATATGATATTTTTCAAGAAACTGTTCTACCTTTTCAACCCAGTTTGGTAAAACTTCCATAAAATCCACCATCTGATGATACAACAAAGGTATCAAACAGATAACAAATAAAATGAGTGATACAATGATAAAAGTATAAACAATAAAAACAGCAATCTTGGCTGAAACATATTTTTCTAATTTATCAATAAAGGGCTGTAGAAACAAAGCAATCAAAACACCGCCAAATACAGGCATCATGCTTTGAAAGATAGATGTCATCCATGGGTAAAGTGCTAACTGTTTCAATAACAGAACCAATAAAAGTGCAGATAAAAAGAAAGGTATTAATTTTTTTGCGTATGTCAGGATTTGAGTAAAGGCATGTTTCATAAAAGAAAAACCCCGAATGGGGTTAATCCATATCCATACATTCGCAAATCGTGTCACCTGCATGGTGCAGCTTTTTCATCATTTTACGCTTTGCTTTTTTTGACTTATGACAGATTTCTTCTAATTCATCTTCCTCATTGTAGCCAATATAAATTCCAACAAGCATACTTAAAGCTGCAGTTACGATATATTTATTCATGTTATCACTCCTGACAATCTTATTATGGAGTGTAATTTACAAACTATCCGAAAACAGATAAGATTCTTTGCGTCAGTGTACTTTTTCTAACGTGTCTGTCCGCTACCTGAATTGCATGTTGAAACAATTCCATATCGCCTAGTAAAACTAGGCTTTTTTTCGCACGAGTGACAGCGGTATAAAGCAATCGCTTCTGAAGCATATAGCGATAATCTTTTACAACCGGCAAAATCACGATTGGATATTCACTACCCTGACTTTTATGAATGGATATACAATAGGCATGTGAAATATTATAAAGATTTTCTCCGCTATATTCTACGATATGATCATCAAACTCTACCATTAACTTGTTTTTATTTTGAACATCCTCGCTTGCGTAAATGATTTCTCTTAATATTCCAATATCTCCATTGCTTACCTGATCATCCGGCTGATTTTTCAACTGTAAGATTTTATCTTCTTCTCGAAATATTCGATAACCTACCTTTAATTCACGTTTAAACTCATCTGGTGGATTCATCATTTGTTGTAAAGCATTATTTAAAGCATCAATACCAGCTACACCCTGATACATTGGAACGAGCACTTGAATATCCTTTGTATCATAGCCTTTGCTTAGCGCATTGCTAACTACCTGATTTACAAGATTACGGACTTCAAAATTCTGACAAGGAAAAAATGCAATATCCTGCATCTGATCAAAAACAGGTGTTTCATTTTCCTTGATCATATGCGCAAGAGCGACTACATCGCTGCCTTCCTGTTGACGAAATATTTTTTCTAATCTTGTTAATGGAAAACAATTGCTTTCAATCAAATCCTTTAACACACAACCAGGTCCAACACTTGCTAACTGATCCTCATCCCCGATAAGTAATATTTTCTTTATATCCCGACATGCCAATAATAAATTGTAAAACAGCCATTGATCAACCATGGAAAATTCATCAATAATCAATACATCCGCCTGAATCGGTTCTGTTTCATTTACTAGAAATGTATTGCTTTCTAAATCCCATTTTAATAATGAATGAATTGTGACAGCTCTTCCATCACTTAACTGCGCCAGACGTTTTGCGGCACGGCCGGTAGGTGCGCATAATGATATGATTTGATCTGGATAATACTGCTGATACAAGGATAAAATTCCTTGCACAATGGTTGTTTTACCGGTTCCGGGTCCTCCTGTAATGATAGAAAAAGGCTCTTTAAAGAAGCTTGATATCGCTTGTTTCTGTTTTTCTTCATAAGAAATATGTAACTTGTTTTCAAGTATTGTGATATCATCCTGCAAATGCGTGATATCTACTTGCTCCATTTCTTCATATGGAAAATTTCCAAGAAATACAGCAATGCCTTTTTCAGCATCATATTGGGTATTATGATAAATACGTTCATCCTCCATCATTAATAAACGATCCGCAAACAATTCTTGAAGATATGGCTCTAAATCAATCTGTTCCATGCCATAGCGCTTTTTCAATTCTCTGGAAATTTGAGATGCACTTACATAAGTATCTCCATTCGACATGCATATATCTAATACAGAAGATAAAATTGCTGCCTTGATCCGGTAAGGATGATCAATAGAAAAAGATAACTCCATTGCGACCTTATCAGCAGTCGCAAATCCAATACCATCAATATCTTCCACCATTTGATAAGGATTCTCTTTCACAACCTCTACCGCTTCTTTTCCATAAGCTGCTTCTAGTTTCATAATATTTTTTACGCTCATTCCAAATTTGGAAAAAAACACGATAGAATCATCCAGATCCCCATGCTCTCTGATTCCCTGATAAATGGCATTGCGTTTTTTCTCATTCATACCTTCAATGTCATCCAGCACATGAATATCATCTTTAATTTTCAATAACGCATCTTCACCAAGATGATCCACAATCTGTTTTGCGGTTTTCTTCCCAATACCAGGAAATGCGGCACTGGAAAAATAACGAATCAGACTGTTCTCATCATTTGGCATCATTTTTTCATAACTGATTACTTGAAATTGCATACCATAACGGACGTGTTCCTTATATTCACCCTGCAAAGAATAACGTTCCTCTTCAACTAGCTCCTTAAAAATGCCTGTTGCTGTAAATTCTTCTTCCTTTGCATCATAGGTCACAAATTTCGCAACCGTATAACCATTTTCTTCATTTCGAAATATCGTATATAGATGCCTTGCTTCTAATTTTTGGTATTCTTCCAAACAAATACCCCCTTTCATGATAGAAACACTCTTCTATAAGAAGAGTGTACTTATTTATTTTCACGATTTTCTATTTTAGACTGCATGCTTTCCTTATCTTTGAAAACATCCTCAATAACACCACCGCCCAAACATTCTTCATTCAGGTAGAATACAGCTTCCTGTCCACAAGTAACACTGGATACGCCTTGCGGATAGGTCACAAAAACGGTTGATTCATCAATAAAGCGAATGGTAACATCATTGTCTTTTTGTCGATATCTAAATTTTGCAGTGCATGCCAATTCTCCTTCAGGTTTTTCACTTGGGAACCAGTTAACACCACTCACAATACAGCTGTCTGTATACAGCCAGTCACTTTCATTTCCATTTGTCACAAACAAGATATTTTTCTTGACATCTTTTCCAACCACAAACCAAGGTCCCCGTGTACCACCAATACCAAGTCCTTTACGTTGTCCAATTGTATAATACATGACACCAATGTGTTTGCCTAAGACTTCCATAGTTTCAATATCCACAATATCGCCATCCTGGCTAGGAAGATAGTTTTTTAAAAACTCACGAAAATTACGTTCGCCAATAAAACAAATACCTGTGGAATCCTTTTTGGTTGCGACACTCTCCAATGCAAGTTTTTCTGCAATCTCTCTGACTTCATGTTTTTCTAAGTTTCCAATTGGAAACAATGTATGACGCAATGCTTCTTTCGGCATCTGACATAAAAAATATGTCTGATCCTTATTGTTATCAGCACCTCTTAGTAAACGACTGTATTCATCACCATGTTCTACCTGTGCATAGTGTCCTGTTGCGACTGTATCAAATCCCATACTTTGTGCATACTTAAAAAATGCATCAAATTTTATATATTTATTACAGAGTATATCTGGATTTGGGGTCCTACCTTTTTTATACTCATCAATAAAGTATGTAAATACATGATCCCAATATTCTTTCACAAAGTCTACGCGATATAATGGAAGTTCTAATGCGTCCGCAACTGCTTTTGCATCTGCATAGTCTTGTTCCTGAGGACACACATCATCCTGAATTGTCGGATTTCCCAATATATCGTTATTGGCATAAGAATCCCAATTACGCATAAATGCACAGGAAACATCATATCCCTGTTCTTTTAATATATATGCTGCTACTGCGGAATCTACTCCACCAGATAAACCTAACAATACCTTTTGTTTCATACTTATCACCTGCTTTATTATAACGTACTGTTTAAAAAAAAGAAACCATATATTTGATATCTTTCATATATTTAGAAAATAAAAAAAAGCCTCACAAATGTGAGGCAAACAGACCTGGCAACGTGCT